>CACYBR010000473.1 GCA_902772705.1 uncultured Planctomycetota bacterium | reverse complement strand
TCGCCTCGCCGACGTAGTAATTATCGACGGAGGACGTTACGGCAAGAGGCGCGAACGTTGTTTCGACGACCTTGTCGTCCAGTCTGATCCCGTCGACCGTATAGCCGTAGATTCGGAAGCCATAAGCGCTGCCTGTGTAGAGACCGGCGACGACGCAGGACGCGTCTGTGAGACCCGTTCTGTAGTTTGCCCAGCTTTGACCGCCGTTTTTACTGATTTGGACGGAATATCGCACGGCGTTTTCAACGGCGTCCCACGAAAGAGTCGCGCCGCGCGTTGACGCGTCATAGACGATTTTAAGCGCGGGCGCGAATTCGAGTTCCGCCGTCGAACCCCTGGACACGCCGGAGCCTGTCGCGACGACTTTGACGTCGAATCGGGTTTCCGTCGGCGCGTATTCGAGAAGTCCCGCCGCTTCTGTGATCTCGACGTCGCCCCCTTGGGTTACGTAGTACCATCGGGTATCGGCGGAGCCCGTCGTTATGTTGACCGAAATGGACGAGCCCGGGACATAGGAGTTTGTCGTCGACCCGATTTTGACAGGCGTAAACGCGCCTGTGTCAAAGGAACCGAGGACCGCGCCGTTGCTCATGGCGCCTCTGACACGGAACTGCCAGGTCTCGCTCGCCTCAAGTCCTGTGAGCGTCATCTTCTCTTCCGAGACCGTGCCAGGATAGCTGATCCAGTCGATTCCGTCGTTTACCGAGTACTGGACCGTGTAGGTCTTCGCAAGCGCTATCTTGTTCCAGGTAAGTTCGATCGTTCCCGTAGCAGGGTCGTAGTCCGCAACTTCCGTCTTACCGATCGTGACAGGCGAGCGGAAAACGCGAACGTACGAACTGCCCTCCGAGGCGTGCGTTCCTGTCGCGACGACCTTAATGTCGTAAGTGTTCGTCAAAGGCGTGTAGGAAAGCTGATTTGCCGCCTCGGGAATCTCGACGTCGCCCTCTTCGGCGACATAGTACCAGCGATAATCCGCGCTGGCGTTCGACGCGCCCTGCTGCGAGAGCTCGATGATCTTGCCGGCGGAATAAGAGTTTGACGGCGATTCCAGACCGATGGGGGAGAAGACTCCTTCGTTGAAGGTTTCAAGGAGAGCGCCGTCGTTTGAAACGCCGTAAACACGGAGGTTATACGATTTGCCGATCTTGAGCTCGCTGACAAGCTTCCTCGTGGTATTCAGACCAGAGGCGTAGGTTTCCCAATTGGCGCCGCCGTCGCGCGAGATCTGAAGCATGTAGGTCGCTGCGTCGGCGATCTCGCTCCATGAGAGGACCGCCTGTGTGCTCGTCGAGTCATATGAATCGACGTTTACGGAGCCGACTGCGACCCCGGAGGTGAAGATTCGTTCGCTGACATAGCCCTGAGAGGGACCCGTTCCGGTTGCGACAACTTTCAAGTCGTAAGTTGCAATGGTCGGGGTATAGTAGAGTTTGCCCCTGGCAGATTCGATCTCGACGTCGCCGGCAGGCGTTATGGCGTACCATCTGACGTCGGCGCTGGCGTTTCTCGCGCCGTTGAGAGTCGCGTCGATCCTGACGTTGGTTAAATAGACGTTTGATTTGGACGAAAGCTTCGCAGGCGCAAACGTCCCTTCGTTGTAGGACGCGAGCGTCCTGCCGTTGGCGTCGAACGCTTGAACGCGGAAATCGTAGGATTGACCGACGTAGACGTTGCGGATCGTCGTCGTAACGTCGGTAAGTCCGGTCGCGTAACTGTTCCAGTGAACGCCGCCGTCTCTGGAGTACTGCAACGCGTAAGAGGCGGCGTTCGAGATCGCCGTCCATTCGACCGTCGCGAGATTTTGAACCGCGTCATATTCGGCTAGCGTGACGGTTCCTACCGTTGCAGGAGGCGTGTAGGCGAACGTCAGCCTCGTTGCGCTTCCTTCGGAAAGATCAGTTCCCGTTGCGACGACGACAATGTCGCCAAGCGGGTTTTCTGGAACGTACCTGAACATACTGCCGCCGACGTTGATTTCGGTTGTTGTCCCGTCGGACGCGAGGTAGTACCAGTTGAAATTGATTGACGCTTCACTTGACGCGTGAAGAACGAAAGAGACGGTATCGCCGTCGGAGAAGGTGGTTTCGGACGCTTCAAGACTGAACGGAGCGAAAGAACCGGCGTCGCAGGAATTGAGAATATTGCCTTGAGCGTCGACGGCGGAGACGAGAAAATCGTACGTCTGACCTGCCAAAAGATTGCCGACGGATTTGTTGACCCCGGTAACGTTTTCTGCAACGACTTCCCACGTTTCGCCGCCGTCGCTGGATTTTTGCAACGTGTATGAAGCGGCGTTGGCGACAGGAGTCCACGCGAGCGTCGCCTGACCGGCGCTTGCGTTGTAACTTGACGCCGTGACTGTTCCGACGAACATCGGACGAGCTACCGTCGCCGAGGCGATACTACCCGTTGAAGAGCCGGAGCCGGTCGCGACGATTCTAACGTCATACTCGTCGCCTGGCGGCGTGAAGCTGAGAGTATTCTCTGCTGAAACGATTTCTTCGTCGCCATAATACCACTTGATATTAACGTCGCTCGGATTGGCGGACATAAGCGTCGTTGTAATCGTATCGCCGAACGTATATGAACTGGACGGCGTCTCAAGCGCGATAGGGGCGTAGGAATCGCTGTTATGAGATCCGACGCTTGTTCCTTCGCCGTCAAAGCCTTCAATTTTGAAGACATACGTCTTGCCCGCCTCAAGATTGTCGTTGGCGACGCTGGTCTCTGTAAGACCTAACGCGTAATCGTTCCACGTTGTTCCGTTGTCTTCAGAGTATTGAAGAGTATAAGTCGAAGCCCCTTCGATAGCGTCCCATTTGAAGGACGTCTTATTGTAGCTTGAGATCGAAAAATGGTATTCAGGGACGGCAGACGGATCGTATTCGAACGCGCCGAGGTCGACGGTTCCCTCCTGAATACGCATTGCTCCCGCGAGATCGTACACTCCGGTAACGTCGCCCCCCGCGGCTTCCTTGTTGTAACCCTGATTTATTGCTTGCGAATTGGCTGCGAGGTGATAATCGTTGTTCAACGTGTCGACAAAGAGAGGAAGAGCGTCGTTATACTCCATGACGACGTAAGGATTGCCAGCGCCAGACCAGCCGGTGAAGCTACTGAGGACATAAAATGGGAAAATCCGAGAGGAGGACGTGGACGACATGCCGATATCGCCGGCAATATTTCTGGCGACGATGGTATTGTAGAGTCTGGAAGAACTTGTCCCATTGAAGTAGAGCGCGCCGGAATTATTGGCAAAGACGCCGCCGGTTGCGTCGCGAAGACCGTTGTTTGCAATCGTTACGTTATGGGTTTCTACATACGTGTTGTTGGCGTAGATAGCCGCGCCGAACTCGGTGACTTTGTTGCTATGAATCAAAACGTTCTGAAGCGCAATGTCAACGTTTTCAGCGAGAATCGCAGCGCCGCGAATAGCTTCGTTTTCGTAGAGATTTACGCTCCAGATTTTGAGTTCGGGCGTATCGGCGTAGATTGCGCCGCCGTACGCAGCAATGTTCAGATTGAAAGAAGAATCCTCGATAGCGGCGGCGTCGCCGGAATGTAAATAGATCGAACCGCCGCTATACAGACTCGTATTGTGACAGAAATTCGAGGTTTCAACGTCAAGAGTCCCTCCGTCATGGTGTATCGCGCCACCGCTACATGCGCCGAAGCCGGACGTTGCCGTTGCGGCGTTGTCATGGAAATCGGACGTTTCGATGTGAACGGTCGAGTAGTCGTTGAAGATAGCCCCGCCGTTGACCGCGGCGTTTCCATAGAAGTCGACGTTCTTGATCGTGACGTTCGTCGCGCCGTACAGGTAAAGCGCGCCGCCCTTGTCGGCGACGTTGTTATGAAACTTCGAATTGACGATTGTCGTGAGTTCAACGACGTCGGACGCATAAATCGCGCCGCCGTTTCTAACCGCCGTATTGTCATAGAAAAGGGAATTATCGACCGTAAGAATCGTATTGCTGGACGCATGAATCGCGCCGCCTGACGCCGGCGCATAGTTGTCGTGGAAAAATGAGTCGACGATTCTGACCGTCGTTTGCGCCGCGCTGTAGATTGCGCCGCCTTCGCCGGTCTTGGCTCGGCTATATGCGCCGCCGCTGACGCCGGCGCCGCCGGTAATCGTCAGGCCGATAAGATTGAGCGTATTGCCGTTAGAGACCTCAAAGAGGCGCGACGCGTTATTTCCGTCGATTGTGATTCCAGGCGTTGAGGTCACGGAATCGTAAAGAGAACTGGCGTCGATTGTAACGGCGCCGGAAATATTGATTTGTTTGCCTGACAGGGCAATGGTTTTGCCCCTGAGAGATTCGTCGAATGTAATTGTGCCAGAACCCCCTGAGTAGACTTCGATCGCTTCACGAAGGGTAATTAATCCATCGTACGCGTCTATCGTATCGAAGACGGACGTTACTAACGTAGAGCGCGCTTCCCGTTCGCCAACGGCAGAGCTTAGACCAAGAGTCGCAAAGACGTCGGAGGTTTTAACCTCTGCGGCGTCGTTGGAGTTTTCATCGATCGCAAGAAGATCAAGGTTCACATCGCTAAGCGTGATCGGCATGGTTAGTTCCGCGCCACGAAACGCCTGAACGTTTGCCATGTCCTCGCCACTCCATGACGCGACTGAGAGAAGATCCCGGGATTCTAACCTTTCAAGAGAGAGGAGACGCAATCGAGGTTGACTCTTGTTTATCTTGCCTCCCCCCCCGAATTTGACTACTTGGGCGAAACGATTGACGACGTCGGAAAAGCGGATTGAATGCGGTCGCATAGTTATCTCCACGAAACACGTAGTTTTTGAAGGGGCCTGAACGAATCCTTTGTCAGGCAACGGGCGTAATCGAAAGTAAGGACTGCTTATGCGTCTCTGTGTCAGGGGCGTGGATTCCCAAAAACTTCCCTTCATTGTAATGTTTCCCTTTTTCTTAGTCAATGTCTTGATGGCGCCAGACGTTGTTTTTAAACCTAATTGCTCTCACACGATAACTCATAGGAACTCACAGACGTCGTCCTCATGACAGAGTACAGAGAAAGCTCGAAGTTTAACAGCAAATTAAGGGGACGTGCTTTTAGGCAGGAGATTCTTTCGTTCAGAAGATTTCGACGAAAGCTTCGTCGTGAAAAGGGAGGGGCGGCGTCTTCGACGCATACGCGCTGAAATAATTGGCAATGAGTATTGCATAATGGCAGGGTTGAGAAGAATCTTACAAGACTGTTTTCCAGCAATGAAAATCAGACGACGTCGCATAGAAACTTTGAAATGTTGTATTGAGCGTCGTACTACGGAGATCCGTTGAACCCTGTGAGAGTTCCAGTCGGCGAGAATGGCGAGAGAGGAGGAGTAAAACGATCCTCTCGATTTTGGGACCGTCGCTACAATCTTTATTTGTTCGCTTCGTGGTAGTATAATTCCAGACGTTGTGATTGAATAACAGAGGCAGACGGACGTCACTGACGCGCGTCTTCTGTATATTTTTGACGATAACTATCGTTTGTAACGTATAATCTTGTTTAGGGCGAGGCGGACACGTGGATACTTTCAGAGCGTTGATTGACAGGTTTAGGAATAAGGGGATTGTCGTAGCTTGTGTCATTGCCGTTACGGCGCTGATTGCCGACCCTTGCTCGGTCCTTGCAGAGACGAATTATTACGTAGCGACAAACGGATCAGACGACTGGTCTGGTCGGCTCAGCGCGCCAAACGAAGCGGGAACAGACGGACCTTTCGCGACGCTCCAGCGAGCGCGCGACGCGGTTCGTGAACTTAAGAAGTCTGGAATCAACGAGTCGATCGTCGTCGAGGTCAGCGAAGGCGTCTATGACCTTTCTGATTCGTTGAAGCTTACAGAAGAAGACGGCGGCGTCTCCGTCGACGCGCCGGTAATTTGGCGAGCGAAGGAGGGCGACTCCGTTCTGCTTGACGCGGGTCGTTCTCTTGTCGGCGCTCGTCCTGCGACCGATTCGGACGAAGAGCTTGTCAGACTCAAGCCGGGCGTTCGTGAAAACCTGTGTGTGATCGACCTCAAAGGGCAAAATGTCGACGATTTGATCGCTTCGGACGTCATGCCTGAATTCTTTTTTCAGGGCGCGCCGACCAGAATCGCGCGGTATCCCAACGTTGGTTTTGTTAAGATTACGGGACTTGTGCAGGACGGAACAACGGAAGTTGACGTCCGAGGCGTAAAGGGTATTGCCGAGGGTAAGTTCTGTTTCGAGGATGAGGAATTGCTGAGGTGCGTCGATGAAAAAGACCTTCGCGTCAGCGGTTATTGGTTTTGGGATTGGTCGGAACAGAAGCATCGTGTCGCGGCGATAGATCCTCAAACTCGGACTCTTATCGTCGAACCCCCTTATCATCACTATGGTTACCGCGTAGGACAATGGTTTTACGTTTTTAACGCGCTCTGCGAGCTTGACGCGCCCGGCGAGTACTATATTGACCGCGCCGCCGATAAGCTTTATTTCTATCCGCCAACCAAAGAGTGGCATGACGGAGATTTTCTTCTCACGAGATTGCCGCATATCGTTGAACTCCACCGAGTCTCGAATCTCGTATGGTCCGGTTTTCAAATGCGCGGCTCCCTTGGAGACGCTGTCTCCGGATCGGAACTTAATAATGTAACGCTTAGTAAATGCGATGTTTATAATGTTGCTGGGTCAGGAATTACGTTACATGGCGCCAATCTTTCAGTTCAGGAATGCGAGCTTTGGTATCTCGGAGCCTCGGGCATAATCGTAACAGGCGGGAATCGTGAAACGCTCCAGCCGAGCGGCAACCGGATCGTCGACAACTATGCGCACGACTTTGCGCTGGTCAGACGCGTTTATGAGCCAGGCGTTGTCATTAACGGCGTCGGCAACTACGCCGCCCACAATTTAATCGAGAACGCGCCGCATATGGCGATTGGGTTTAGCGGGAATGAAAACGTCATAGAATACAATGAGATTGGAAACGTTTGCTTTGAATCGAACGACGCGGGGGCGATTTATACAGGGCGCAACTGGACGATGCGCGGCAATATTCTCCGCCGCAACTATCTTCACGATATTCAGGGCTTCGAAAACAACGGTTGTGTCGGGATTTATCTCGACGATATGTTTTCGTCCGCTGAAATTTCGGAAAATCTTTTTGTAAATGTGACGCGCGCGGCTTTTATCGGCGGAGGACATGATTCGAAGATTACCCGAAATCTTTTCGTTAATTGCAATCCCGCTTTGCACATAGACGCGCGCGGCGCCGGCTGGGCCAAAGGCAGCGTCGACGAATGGATTAACGAAGGGAAAACGAAAGGGACAATCAGCGGAATCAAATACAAAGAGGAACCCTATGCCACGAGGTACCCGGAATTAGCGAAAATTCTGGACGATGAGGAAGCCGCTCATTATCCGGCAGGATGCGAGGTCCTCGGAAACGTTTGCGTCGGGGGGTTCTGGGACGTTTGCAAGCGTGGTCAGTGGCAGGGCAATACTGTGGAATCAGGCGCGATTCCGTATTTGAAGATGGAAAACAACTTTGTCGCCGAGGAAGACGACGGCAGCTTTTTTGTCGACGCCGCCAGCGGGGATTATCGTTTGAAAAAAGATTCCGCTCCCGCGCGACAGGGCTTTGAATCGCTCCCTATTGACCAAATGGGACTTAGTTCCAAACGCATGAAGGCAAAAGCGGAAGTCTGGCGTTCCAGACGACTTTCCTTTTGAGCCGCAGGTTGAGAATGAACGCAGAAGAATTGTTCCCAATTCCATTTGACGGAGCGATTCTTCTGGGCGGCGGTTGTCCCCATCGTTATTCCCGTTATACTTACAGACGTCGTTCCTGCGGCAATCTGTGGGAGCGGGCGTGTCGCGACGTCGATTCTTCGCGGCGTAACGTTCTTTTAAGGAACTCGGTAAACGTATTATGACTTACGACGTTGCAATTATTGGCGCGGGCGTTATCGGCTCGGCGCTTTTCAGAGAACTTGGAAAGTATCGACTCTCAACCGTTTTGATTGAGAAGGAGAACGACGTAGCGCTTGGTTGTTCTCGAGCGAATTCCGCCATTGTTCACGCCGGTTACGATCCGCCAACCGGGACGCTCATGGCGCGTTTCAACGTCGCAGGAAATAAGATGTATCCGAAGCTCTGTTCCGAGCTTTCTGTTCCTTTTCGTGCGAATGGTTCTCTGATCGTCGCGCTAACCGAGGAAGAGCTTCCGCAGCTTCGGAGCCTGTATGAGAACGGAACGCGCAATGGCGTGGAAGGTCTGGAGATTATCGGTTCTGACGAGGTCCATCATCTCGAACCGAATCTGAAGGAGTCGATTTGCGGAGCTCTCGTTGCGCCAACAGGCGGCATTGTCGGTTCCTATGAATTTACGACCGCGCTGGCGGAAAACGGAGTCGTTAATGGCGGCAAGGTTCTGCTTAATTCGGAGGTTGTCAAGATCGATAAGATTGCGAAGGACGGCGCGCCTCTGGAAGACACGAAAAAGGAAGGTTATTTTCGCGTTACGTTCGCTAATGGCAACTCCATAGACGCGCGTTTTGTCGTCAACGCCGCTGGCGTCTACTCCGACGTTGTTCAGCGACTAATCGGCAAGGAACGTTTTTCAGTTACGCCTCGCAAGGGAGAATACTACATTCTGGATAAGCGTCAGGGGACGCTCGTCGACAGAACGATTTTTATGTGTCCGTCAAAGCTTGGTAAAGGCGTTCTAATCTCGCCTACGGTCCATGGAAACCTGCTTGTTGGACCCGACGCTCAAGACGGCGAAGATAAGGAAGATTTTTCGACGACGAAAAAGGGACTCGATTTTGTTCGCGATATGTCGAAACTTCTGAGCGACAAGGTAGATTTCCGCGACTCCATCCGTAATTTTGCCGGGTTGCGTTCCCTTCCCAGCGGCAAGGATTTTATCATAGAGATCGATCCCGACGTTGCCGGTTTCATTAACCTCGCTGGAATTAAGTCGCCAGGTTTGACTTCTGCTCCCGCGATTGCGGTTTACGCAGTTGAGCTGCTGGCTAATTGCGGACTTGACCTTGTAGAGGATCCTGATTTCAATCCCTGCCGCGACGAGATTCGTTTTACAGCGCTGTCAGACGAAGAAAAAGCGGAATTGGCGGCGAAAGATCCTCGTTATGGTCGAATTGTCTGTCGGTGTGAAGAAGTCACGGAAGGAGAGATTGTCGAGGCGATTCGGCGACCTCTTGGCGCGCGCACCCTCGACGGCGTCAAGCGGCGTTGCCGGCCTGGAAGCGGGCGTTGTCAGGGCGGTTTCTGCGGCCCTCGCGTTCTTGAGATTCTGTCGCGAGAACTTGGCGTTCCTCGCGAATCGATCGATAAAGACAAGGAGGGTTCCTATATTCTGATTGGCAACACAAAAGAGCCTCTTGAATAGAGTTAGACGTTATTTTAAAAAATTTTTAAATTGTCCGGTTGACAACAATATCGGGTTAATTAAAATTCACGCAAACCGTTGAGGGAGAGTAGTAGGCCTTTTCCCTGTTTCAAGAGAGAGTTGCGGACGGTGTGATCGCAGCGAAAGACATTAGGCTGAATGGACTCCTGAGGGCGATCTGAAATGGAAGCATGGCTTCCAGATTATGTGAGCCGGAGCAAGAGTCTCCGTTATCAAACTCTGCGTATGTGTAGTACGTAAAGCGTGTGGGTAATCCAGACTGTTGGTCCCGCAAATCAAGGTGGCACCGCGGATTTTAATATTCGTCCTTGGCAGATAAATCCTTCGAGGTCTGTCAAGGACTTTTTTTATGGGTTCTTCGGCAGACAGAAACGAATTCGAGGAATCCCATATGATGACTATTTCTCCGACGTTTGAGGAAGCGCGTTCCTTTGCGGAGTCGAAAAAATACGACGTTCTTCCGATCAGTTGTCAGATCTTTTCGGACGCGTTTACTCCGATAGAAGTTCTTCGTAAGTTGAAGAACGTTTCTACCCACTGTTATCTCCTTGAATCAATTTCCGACAGCGCGAACTGGGGACGCTATACGTTTCTCGGATTCGATCCCAAAATGGAGCTCGTCTGTGACGGAGATTCTGTCAGGATTAACAACGTGAAGATAGAAACGAAGGAGCCCTCCGCGTATATCCGTCAGATTCTGAATCAACATAAGAGCCCGAAGCTTCAGGGACTTCCAGCTTTTACGGGCGGTCTTGTCGGCTACTTTTCTTACGACTTCCTCGGCTATAGCGAGCCTTCTGTACGCGTTAGCGTTCAAGACGTCGAGCATTTCAAAGAGGCCGATCTGATGCTTTTTGACAAGGTTATCGCGTTTGATAACTTTATGCAGAAGATTATTCTGATTGCCAATATTCGCCTGTCCGACGTTGAGACCGAGTATGAGCGCGGCGTGCTTGAGCTTAAACAGCTTGTCGAGCTTCTTAAGACTGGCGCGAAAAAACAAGAGCCTGTAAGCCGTATCGCCGGACCGATTACGCCTCTGTTCAACAAAGAACAATACTGCGAAATGGTGGAAAAGGCAAAGAACTATATCCGCGAAGGCGATATCTTTCAGATAGTTCTTTCCAACCGTCTCAGCGCGCCCTTTGAGGGTTCCCTCCTGAACGCTTATCGGGTTTTGCGCACGATCAATCCCTCGCCGTATATGTTCTATTTTTCTGGTTCTGACGTTGAAATGGCGGGCGCTTCTCCAGAAACGCTCGTGAAACTTCAGGATGGCGTTCTCCATACGTTTCCGCTGGCCGGTACGCGTCCCCGGGGAAAAACGGAAACGGAAGATAAAGAATTGGAAGCCGATCTTTTGTCGGATGAGAAAGAGCTGGCAGAGCACAACATGCTTGTTGACCTTGGTCGTAACGATCTTGGAAAAATCAGCCGTTTTGGAACGGTTGAAGTTGAGAAACTCCACTCAATTGAACGTTACTCTCACGTCATGCACATAGGTTCGACCGTTCGAGGCGAGATCCGCGACGACTGTGACGCGCTAGACGCAATTGCCGCTGTTCTGCCAGCGGGGACGCTTTCCGGCGCTCCGAAGATTCGCGCGTGCCAACTCATCGGCGAACTCGAAGACAATAAACGCGGAGTCTATGGCGGCGCGATAGGATACATTGACTTTACTGGCAATATGGATTGTTGCATCGCTATCCGAATTGCCTACAAGAAGAATAACGTCGTTTTCGTAAGAAGCGGCGCCGGCATTGTTGCCGATTCGGCGCCGGAAAAAGAGTATCAGGAATGTCTCAATAAGGCGGCGGCGGTTGTCAACGCTTTAAAACAAGCGGAGGAGGTTGATAATGATCTTATTGATTGACAACTACGATAGCTTTTCCTACAACCTGTTCCAGCTCGTTGGCGAGCTGAATCCAGACATTAAGGTTGTTCGTAACGACGAGTTGAACGTCGCCGAAATTGCGGAACTCAATCCTTCCCATATTGTCGTTTCTCCGGGACCGGGTCGTCCAGAAGACGCTGGCGTTTCCATTGAGGTTGTTAAGCGACTAGGCGATAAATTCCCGATTTTGGGCGTTTGTCTCGGACACCAGGCGATTTGCGCAGCGTACGGAACAAAGGTTATCCACGCTGAACGCATCATGCACGGAAAGCAGTCGGTCGTCAGGCTTGATAAGAGTTGCCCGCTTTTCAAGGATATGTCCGAGGAGGAGCTGGTTGCCCGATATCATTCGCTTGCCGCCGATCGCGACACGATGGCGGATTGTTTGAAGGTCGTGGCTTCGACCGTCGATCGTGGCGAGATTATGGCTGTTCAACATTGTGATTATCCCGTTTACGGACTTCAGTTTCATCCGGAATCGATTCTGACCCCGAATGGACGAACAATCCTTCGTAACTTCGTCGAACTCAAATAATGTGGAATAACTGATGATTAAAGAAGCCATCTTTAAGGTCGTTCAGAAGGAAAACCTGACCTATGACGAAGCGTACATGTCCATGAACGAGATCATGAACGGCGAGACGTCTCCGACTCAGAACGCCGCGTTTCTCGCCGCGTTGTCGACGAAGAACACCGACGCGGAAACGCTTGACGAGATTCTTGGCTGCGCCGTAGCCATGCGCGAGCGTTCGCTTGAAGTCCGGCATGATCTGGAGGTTCTGGAGATAGTCGGCACAGGGGGCGACAAGTCGCATAGCTTCAATATTTCGACGACGGCCGCGTTCGTCGTTGCGTCAGGGGGCGTCAAGGTCGCCAAGCATGGCAATCGCGCCGCGTCGTCCCATTGCGGCGCCGCCGATTGTCTTGAAGCGCTTGGCGCGAACATCTCTTTGGAGCCGGAACGTTGCGTTGAACTGCTCAACGAGGTTGGTTTTTGTTTTTTCTTTGCTCAGAAGTACCATACCTCGATGAAGTATGTAGGCGCGATTCGTAAGGAACTCGGAATCCGAACTGTTTTCAACGTTCTTGGACCTCTGACGAATCCTGCTCATCCGACGCGCCAGCTTCTTGGCGTTTATTCGCCTTCGTTGCTTGAACCGCTCGCCAAGGTCCTTGGCAAGCTTGGCGTCAAGCGCGGCATGGTTGTTTACGGACAAGACTGTCTTGACGAAATTTCGTTGAGCGCGCCGACCTCCGTCTGCGAGTTTAACGGCGACTGGTTGCGTTCGTTCGAGATAACGCCGGAACAATTCGGAATGACACGACGTCAGAAGGCCGATCTTGTCGGCGGCGAGCCTGTGGAGAACGCCGCGATTACTCGCGCTGTTCTTGCAGGAGAAAAAGGGTGCAGACGCGACGCCGTCCTGCTTAACGCCGGCGCTTCCCTTTATGTGGGGGGCGCTTCTGACTCGATTGAAAACGGCGTCGCTCTGGCGGCGGAACTTATCGATTCCGGCAAAGCGCAAGATACGATGGAACGATTTGTCGCGGCTTCGCGCAAGTGAACGCAGGAGAAACAATGAGTACGATTCTTGAACTTCTTGCCGATTCGGCTCGTGAACGTGTCGCCGCCGCTAAAAAAGCAACGCCTCTTGAAGCGCTCAGGGACGCGGCGACGGAGGTCGCCCATCCGTTAGGCGATTTCGCGTTCGAAAAGGCTCTGCGGAATCCCGGCGTTTCTTTTATTTGCGAATGTAAGAAAGCGTCGCCTTCCAAGGGACTTATCGCGCCCCTTTTTCCGTATTTGGAAATTGCCAGAGAATACGAGTTTGCAGGCGCTGATTGTATCAGCGTTCTGACAGAACCAACGCGTTTTCTGGGCGCTGACGAATATCTTCGGGAGATTGCTCAAGCGGTGAAGATTCCTTGTCTTCGGAAAGACTTTACCGTTGACGAGTATATGATTTATCAGGCGAAACTCCTTGGCGCTTCCGCCGTTTTGCTCATCTGCTCGATCCTTGACGACGAGCGCCTCGAAAAGTACCTTGCGCTGAGCGACAGCCTTGGCTTGACGGCGCTGGTGGAGACTCACGACGAAAACGAGATTAAAACGGCTCTAAAGTTTGGCGCTCGCGTTATAGGCGTGAATAATCGCAATCTCAAGGATTTTACCGTCGATATGAACGCGTCTCTTGAACTTCGGGAACTGGTTGGCGACAGAGCGTTGTTTGTCGCTGAAAGCGGCGTCAAAACGCCTGAGGACGTCGCAAAGCTGAGAAAGATTGGAGTTGACGCGGTTCTCGTTGGAGAGGCTCTTATGCGAGCGGACGACAAGAGAAAAGCTCTGAGAGAACTTCGGGGGGAGTCGGCGTGACGAAGGTTAAAATATGCGGTCTTCGACGCTCAGAAGACGTTGAATATGTCAATCGGCTTCGTCCGGACTTTGTCGGCTTCGTCTTTGCCCCAGCAAGCCGTCGGTTTGTCTCCTGTGATTTCGCGGCAGAGCTCAAAGAGGCGCTGGATTCGAATATTCCTGCGGTCGGGGTCTTTGTTGACGCGCCGTTACGAGACGTTGTCTCGTTGGTTGAGCGCCATACGATAGACATGATTCAGTTGCACGGTTTCGAAAACGACGAATACATTGCGCAGCTTCGCGCTTTGTGTAACGTTCCTGTGATTCAGGCGTTTAGCGTTTCAAAGTCTGAGGACGTTGAAAGAGTTCGAAATTCCAAGGCTGATTTTGTTCTTCTGGACAATGGGTCGGGAGGAACCGGCGCGACCTTTGACTGGTCTTTGGCGTCTGAGATTGGTCGTCCTTTTTTTCTCGCAGGAGGACTCAGCCCGGATAATGTTTCGCGCGCAATTTCTTTGACGAAGCCTTTTGCCGTTGACGTCAGTTCCGGCGTTGAGGTCGACGGGGTTAAAAACTTTGAAAAGATTCGTGACGTCATAACTTTGGTCAGGAACGCCGATGGCGATCTATAACAAGAGACAACCGTTAGTTTAACGATAATAACAAAACTGTGAAAGGTTTACATATGTCCAGAGGACGATTTGGCGTTCATGGCGGCCAGTATATTCCCGAAACGCTGATGAACGCGGTAATCGAGCTTGAAAAGGCTTATGATTACTACAAAAACGACGAGACGTTTAATAAAGAGCTTGAAGCGCTTTTCAACGACTATGCCGGTCGACCGTCTCTTCTTTATTACGCGGAGAGGTTAACGAAGGCCCTTGGCGGCGCAAAGATCTATCTCAAGCGAGAAGATCTTAACCATACCGGCGCGCATAAGATTAACAACGTGCTTGGACAAGCTCTCCTTGCCAAGAAAATGGGTAAAACCCGTCTGATTGCGGAGACAGGCGCGGGGCAACACGGCGTCGCGACGGCGACGGCTGCCGCGCTTTTTGGAATGGAGTGCGTTGTTTTCATGGGAGAAGAGGACGTCCGACGTCAGGCTTTGAACGTCTATCGTATGAAACTTTTGGGCGCCGACGTTATACCCGTCAAGACGGGGACCGCAACGCTCAAGGACGCCGTTTCTGAAACGATGCGCGAATGGACAAATCGCATTTCTGACACGCATTATTGCCTCGGTTCCGTCATGGGGCCTCACCCGTTCCCAACGATCGTTCGTGATTTTCAGTCGGTAATCTCCAGAGAAATCCGGACGCAGATTCTTGAAAAGGAAGGGCGGTTGCCAGACGCGGTCCTCGCGTGCGTAGGCGGCGGCTCCAATGCGATCGGTTCTTTCTACCACTTCATCAACGACGAAGGCGTTGCGCTTATTGGTTGCGAAGCGGGAGGTCGAGACGTTCATACCTTTGAAACGGCGGCGACGATAACGACAGGTCGCATTGGTATCTTTCACGGTATGAAGTCTTACTTCTGTCAGGACGAATATGGTCAGATCGCGCCTGTCTATTCGATTTCGGCAGGTCTGGACTATCCAGGAGTCGGTCCAGAGCATGCGTATCTGCACGACATTGGTCGCGCTCAATACGTCGCCATTACAGACGATGAAGCGGTTGACGCTTTCGAATTTCTTTCACGTACCGAAGGCGTCATACCCGCGATCGAGTCTGCACATGCGGTCGCCTACGCGAGAAAACTCGCGCCTCAGATGGATAAGAATAAGATCATTGTCATAACGATTTCTGGTCGCGGCGATAAAGATTGCGCCGCTATCGCACGATACCGAGGGGAAATTATCAATGAGTAATATCAAGAAAGCGTTTGAGAACGGCAAGGCGTTCATTCCCTTTATCACTTGCGGCGATCCTGACCTTGACACGACCGCGCGAATTGTGCGAGCGGCTGTTCAAAGCGGCGCGGACCTTATTGAGCTGGGTATTCCCTTTTCCGATCCCACAGCGGAAGGTCCGGTCATTCAGGAAGCCAATTTGCGCGCGCTTTCTGCGGGCACAACGACGGATAAGATTTTCGAGCTTGTAAAGGATCTGCGCAAAGACGTCGTGATTCCGCTGGTTTTCATGACGTACGCCAACGTCGTTTTTTCCTACGGAACGGAACGATTCGTCAAGAAATGCGCCGAAGTGGGCGTCGACGGGATCATTCTTCCCGACGTTCCTTACGAGGAGAAATCTGACTTTGGCCCGACTTGTGAAGAGTATGGGGTCGATTTCATCTCGCTTGTCGCCCCAACGTCTGATAATCGTCTTGCGAAGATAGCACAGGAAGCCCAGGGATTCCTCTACGTTGTGTCCAGCCTCGGGGTTACGGGAGTGCGTTCTGAGATTAAGACAGACATAGCGTCGATTGCTAAAATTGTTAGCGAGAACGTCAAGGTTCCTTATGCGATCGGATTTGGTATTTCTCGACCAGATCAGGCGCAAATGATGGCTCAATACGCGAGTGGCGTGATCGTTGGTTCGGCAATCATGAAGATCGTCGCCAAGTACGGAAAAGACAGTGTCCCGTACGTTGCCGATTACGTTAAAGAAATGAAAGACGCCATTCGCACGATTCCGTGATTGGTTGGCAGAATTGCCGAAAAAAGAACGCCCGGCAGAACATTGTTAGTCTCTGCCGGGCGCTTTTTATACCGTCATGTATCCGTTTCGGAATTCTTGTGCAATTACGGTAATCACGCGTAGGTTGCAGAATCGATCGTTCCTCCCGGCGGTATCATAGGGAGAACATATTCGCAATAGGGGACGCGAAGATCGATCATGAACGGTCCTTTGCTCTCAAGCATCTGCTGAAGCGCAGCCGGGAATTCAGAACGTTTTTCCACCGCGACAGCCTGCCAGCCGTAAGCCTTGGCGATCTGAACGTAATCAGGATAACGCTTGAGATGGTATCCGTCTCCCTTGCTGAAGTTTTCCTTGTCGTCGATATCGCCGAGATACGTGTTTGCGTGATTGTGTTTGAAGAACATGTCCTCCCACTGAACCACGTTGCCGAGGTGCTGGTTATTGATAAGCAGAAGCTTAACGGGAATGTGTTCAGTAACGCAGGTTGCGAGTTCCTGAATATTCATCTGGAGGCTGCCGTCTCCTTCGATCGCAATGACGTTTGCTTCGGGACGAGCGATTTTGGCTCCCATTGCGGACGGAAGCCCAAAGCCCATCGTTCCGAGACCGCAACTCGAAAGCCAGGTGCGCGGCTTGTTGAAGTGATAGAAAAGCGTTGTCCAGAGTTGGTGCTGACCAACGCCGGTCGTAATGACGACGTCCTGATCCTGAGTCGCGTTTGAGAGGATTTCAATTGATTCCTGAGCGATAGGCATATCTTCGTCGTCTTCTATTTTGGAACGCTTATAGCGGACCGGATGCTCCTTCGCGTATTCCTGAAGACGGCTCTGCCAATCCGAAAGATCGACGCCCTTGTAACCCTTTTCGAGGCGTTCAAGGAACGCGCTCATCGTGTCAAGAAGATCGCCGCAGACGGAAGCCTGAACTGATTTAACCTTGTTGAATTCCGACGGATCGACGTCAAAATGCGCGATGTAAGCGCCAGGCGCGAATTTCTTGGGAACGGCGGCAACGCGGTCGCTGAAGCGCGCGCCAAAGACGAGAAGAAGGTCGCATTCTTTAATCGCTCTGTTGGAGGCGTAGGTGCCGTGCATGCCTGCCATGCCGAGGCAATGCTTGTCGTCTCGTGGATAACTCGCGAGCCCTGGCATCGTTGTGCAGACTGGAATCCCTGTCTTTTCGACGATCTTCTTAAGAAGCTCAGAAGCGCCCGAGAGGCTCACGCCGCCGCCGGAAATAATGACTGGTTGATGAGCGCAGTTAATTTTCTCAACGATCTCGTCGAGGACGTCATCATTGATTTTCGGAGCGCTGGGATTATAACCCGGAAGATTGAAATTCTGGGAGAAATCGGGGTAGCATTGACCGACGAGGACGTCTTTCGGAACGTCTATGAGGACCGGTCCCGGACGACCAGATTTAGCGATGTAGATAGCTTCCTTGACGACGCGCGCCAGATCGCTCGTCTTATCAACGAGGTAATGGTGTTTCGTGATGCAACGGCAGACTTCCGTTATCGGAGTTTCCTGAAAGGCGTCGTCGCCAATGGAGTTTTTGCCAACCTGGCCTGTTATGACTACGATCGGAATGCTGTCAAGCTTCGCGTCGGCGATCGCCGTTATGATATTGGTCGCGCCGGGACCGCTCGTCGTGGTGCAGACTCCGACCTCGCCTGTGACGCGCGCATAGCCCTGAGCGGCGAAGCCGCAAGCCTGTTCGTGACGCGGGAGGATTACACGGATTTGATCTCGATATCGAGTGAACGCCTGGTGGAGGGGAATCGTCGCGCCACCGGGGTACCCGAAGACGTATTTGACGCCACAGTTGATCAACGTCTGGACGATGATATTGGCGCCGTCCGTCATTCTGACTTCTTCTGCGGGGGCGGATTCCACTTTTTTCTGATCGTTCTGAGACACGATATGCTCCTTGGTTCCTCTTGAGCTTCGATAACTATGTTAGGGAACGTTCAATTTACGAACGCATGTTTTGATTAACGACTCGTTCCTTTTGCGTTTCAGAAGATAACGCTTGCTCGTTCAAGAGAAGAAACGAAAGCTTCTTTCCATTTTTCAAAGTATTTCTTCAAAAGGTGGAACGCAAACGAGTCCAACAAATCAAACGTTAAGATACCCTTTTTTTCAAATTTATCAAGGGTAGAAAGGAGGGAAGAGTCCGTGCGGACCGATATCGACGAGACATTTTAAAAACTTTATTTTCTTGTTTGTCTTTTTTTCAAAAGAAAGTATAATCCCCGATGGTTGGAGTTTGTGAATTTACTCGTACACGTTCGTGGAACTTGTAGCAGGAACGCCAACCTGATTTGATAGTCATGTTATTGAGGCGTTCACGTTGACTTAACGCCTCCTGAGGAGTGGCGCCAGATGTTAGGTGTTTTGGAACCTTACCGAGGCGGAGACGATATTCCGCTTCGTAAGCCTGAAATGGTGATTGGCAGGAGCGAGAAAAACGATATTGTTCTTCGTTTTTCCGACGTGTCCGGAAGGCATTGTCGTCTCGTTCTTTCTCGCGGCTATTGGTACGCGGAGGATATGGGTAGTACGAACGGCACGAGAGTCAACGGTTTCCGAACTCAGGACCGTCGCGTTGATCCGGGCGATCGCGTCTCCTTCGCGAAGCATGATTTCATCCTTCGATACGATCCCGTAAAGAACGGCGCTCAGGGCGAACTTCCGCCTGACTGCCTCGATAACGATATTTTCCAGAAGTCGTTGCTCGAACGCGCAGGAGTCGCGAAACAAGTCCGTGCAATGCCGAAGACTTGGGAAGTTCAACGTCAGAAAGGCGCGACTCTTGAGGAGCTTGAGTCAGGCGCCGGCGCGGACTACTCCAATTTGACGCTCGACGACATTGAGTTCGACAGTTAAATTCAAAAACGTTCTTTTCTGACAAGAAACGACAATCCCGATTCGAATCGCTTCGGATCGGGATTTTTCGTGGCTAGAGTTGTTCCTTGCGACGTTCCAGCGCTTTTTGATGAGTAGCCAGTTCGTCCATTGTCTTTTCTGATTTACGCCGTTCTTCCTCCAATTCTCGTTCTTCCGTTTTGTCCTTTAACGCCTGAAGAATCTTGACGTCTTTTATCGCCGAGTTGAGTTCGGAACGTTTGGTTTCTGATTCTTCAGCCATACGCTTCAAATGCTCTTGAGCTCTTTGACGTTCGTCAGACAGCTGACTTCGAACCGCTTGAAATCGTTTCAATTCAATTGGATTGATAGTGGAAGACTCGCGCGCGCGCCGCGACTCTTCCTGACAGTGAATCAGTTCCTGTTCAAGCGTCTCAAGCTGTTTTTGCGCCAGTTGACGACTGCTTTCGGCTTCGAGAAACGCGTGCTTTTTTTCATCGCGTTCCGCTTCCCGGAGCTTGAGAAGAGCTTCAAATCGGAATTTACTCATCGTTAAGTCAGAGGATTAAAACGGATGCGATCAGAAAGAGATCAATAACGCTGAAGAAGATCGAGCATTTTTCGATCGAGTTTCAGACCGCGCCAATTTTCGTAATCAACGTCCGAGCGATCGCTGTCGGCGACGCCGAAACTTCCGCGGAAGTTCCACAGCGCCCATCCCCAACCAGCGTCGCGCCAGTTGGCAAGCATATCCTCCATCCAGGTCAGGACAATCTTATGCGGAGTCTTGTTGTATGCGCCAAATTCGCCAACCATGACGCCAATTCCCTCTTTTTGCGCCTCAAGCCACGGCATGACGTTGTTTTCAAAGAGCCACTTTCGATCGCGAACGACGCCGCCCGTGATGGCGCCCTGACCTTGACCGCGCGTATCCCTTGAGTATTTGAGAAGCGTTTGTTTGTCGGTATTCCAATCGGCGACGCCAGTTGCGACAGCTTCATTGCCGTTTGTGGAAACGAGCTTGATTTTGGAGACGCTAAGCCAATCTCCTTTGACCGTCGCGAACTCGATCTTTTGCGTTCCCTTAGGAATCGGAACGCTCAGTTCCATATCGTAAACGTTCGAATAAATTTTGTATCGTTCAACGTAGGTCGACGTCTTCCATTCCCCTTTTCCCGGGCCGCAGACGAACTTTCGTCGGAACGCTTCCTTTCCATCAAAGCGAACGACGATTTCAGCTGAAGAGGAGACGGTCCCAACAGTGAAGCGCAGTTCGTCGACGTCGTCAAACGGACCTGTAATTGTGAGCGGCTTACGCGTGTTTTCGGGCGTCTCACGCTTGTCAACGCAGAAAAGAAGCGAATTGAAAGAAGACATGGGCCAGTGAGGTTCGGGAAATTCCTGACTTCTAACCCAGTTGGCGCCCCAGTGTGAGATTTCCATAGGCGCGTAACCTCGCGTGGCCTGAGCGACTTCAAGTTCTTTAAAGGACAAGCATGGTTTGCCGCCCCAATCGATTCCGTCGCAGATTACGAGACGATCCGGATCTTCCTGACGAATCCCTTCGAGAAGCGTTTTGACGACACGGTAATAGTCTTCCTCGGAACAGCCAGCGGGCTCGTTGAAAAGATTGAAGCTCAGATTGTCGCTCGACACGCCCTTGTAACGTTTCGCGAAGGTTTGCCAGTGTAGACGGCAGACGTCGAGAATATCGTCGTCTTTCCAGATACTTTGCTCTTCCGGCGGATTATTGACGGTGTATCCTGGCGCCCTGTGGTAGTTGATAAGGACATGAACGCCGTATTTCTGTCCGTATTCGACCGCCTGATCGATTTCTGAGAGCGCTTGTTCGTTAAATTTTCTCTTGTCGTCTCCTTCGATCCAGATCCGGTAGTCCATCGGCAGACGAACGAAATTGAAACCCAGATCGCTGATATTGCGAAAATCGTCCTCTTTGAAAGGTTGATTGCCGGCTAGCGTAAATTTTTCACAAAGGTTAAACCCACGCCACCGGGGAAGCTTTTTCCAGCTTGCATGTGGGAGCGGATTATTTTTGTTGACGCCGGGCGTTTCGGCGGTGAGGTAGCCGGGATTGGAGAAAACCCCCAATGTGGCGGCGGTAAGACCTACGCCAGCCTGAAGAAACTGACGACGAGAAACACTGGCTTGATTCATTGGAATTCCATTCATGAAAAATAGTTAGACGGATGTGATTCTGACCTTGCCGCATTCTAACGATACGAACGAGTCGCGTCAAGAAAGGCTTCTTACTTTCAAGTGATTTTACACAAAACCAGCAATGGGAGAATTTTTAGAAAAACCAATCGTTTTTCCTTGCTTTTAAACACTTCCTTTGATAGAATGCAGTGCGTAACAATCAACAGTTTTTGTTTTTTTGAAAAAACTGTTTAGGATTCATCTGGCTATTTTTACAACCGAGTCAAATCGGTTTGTTTTACCGCAACTATAAGGCGCGTACCATATAAGGAGATAAGTATGAGTAGCGTTTCTCGTCGTTCTTTCCTCAAGTCGTCCGGCCTCGTCGCCGCCGCTGCGTCAATTCCGTCTTTTGCTTCCTCGCCGCGTGTTCACGCCGCCGAAAACAATAAGATCAAGATTGCCTGGATAGGGTGCGGCGGTCGTGGCAACGGAGCGATTCGTCAGGCTCTTAACGCCGACCCGAATACAGAACTTTACGCAGTCGCCGACGCTTTTGAAAAACGCGCCTACGACGCTGTTCAGGGCGTTACCGACACCCATGGCGAAGACCGTGTTAATTGCAAGGACCGAATCTTCCACGACCTCAATGGATATCGCGACGCGATCGACTGCCTCGACGACGGGGACGTTGTCGTCTTGACGACTCCTCAGGGATTCCGTCCGATCACGTTTGAATACGCGGCGACTCATAAGAAGCGTATCAACATCTTTGCAGAAAAGCCTCTTGGCGTCGATATTCCCGGTTTGAAGCGTCTTGCCGCAGCGAATGAAGTTGCCAAGCAGAAGGGAATTCAGGTCGGCGTTGGTTTGAATAACCGACATTATTTCCGCACGGAAGAAACCGTCAACGCGATCCGCGACGGCAAGCTTGGCGACGTTCTCACCACGTGGGTTTATCGTCTTCAGGGACCGCATATGCTCAATCTCCATGAAGGTTACACTGATCTTCAGAACGAAATCAGCAACATTTTCTGCTTCGACTGGACGAGCGGTGGTTTTATTGTCGACGCTCTCATTCATAACATCGACATCTGCTGCTGGAGTATGGACGACTATCCAATCGCCGCGTTTGGTTCCGGCGGACGCATTTGCAATAAGCACGATCAGGGGCAACGTCGTATGCAGGATCAGCTTATCGATTGCGGCGCGATTGAATTCATCTTCAAGGACGGTCGCCGCATGAATCTCCATACTCGCACGATTCCGAACTGCTGGGGTATGTTCCAGGCTAACGTTCAGGGTACCAAGGGGTGCGCTCAGGTCGGCGAAGGCGTTGGCGATCCTGCCATCTACGAAGGAACGGAAATGCGCGACGTTCGTAATCGCAAGATCTTGTGGAAGCCTGAGTCTGAATCCAACGATTCCTATCAAACGGAACACAACCTTCTCTTTGACGCGATTCGTAACAACAAGCCGTGGAACGAGGTTCAGTACGCAATTGACGCTACCCGAACCGCGATTCTTGGTCGTACGGCGATGGAAACCGGCGATTACGTTACTATGGACGACGTCATGAATTCGACTCGCGAGCTCGTCCCGAATATTGACGATTTGCGTCTCGACAGCCCGTCTCCCGCCGCCCGTGACGAAAACGGCAACTACGAAATTGGCGAACCTGGCGTTACGAAGCTCGTCTGACGATAATCGTTTCCTTTCCGTTCTGGCTTGAATCGAGCCGTATACGTAAAACCGCCGCAGAGAATTGGGTCTCTGCGGCGGTTTCGCTTTTTGACGCCAGACGTTCTTAGACGTTTTTCACATAAGCGTCGCTGGCGTTGTGTTCTGAAGGTCAGGCAAATTTAAAGACGGGTGAATTAGCGTTGAGTTGCGCAAGATAGGTTTCAACGTCTTTGATTGGTTCTTTCATATAGCCGGATTGCGACCAGAGGTACGCGTCGATATCTGGCGCAAAGATCGCTTCAGTTTCTGAAATGTGCGCCGTAACAAACCCCATATCTCCCCAGTGTCCGAGGGAAGGGAAGCACATAGTTGGCAAACCTTTCTGGAACGGCGTTCTGTAATAATGATGGTGTCCGTGCAAATAAGCGACAAATCCAGGACAGCTTTTGAGAAGATTGTCGATTCCCGCCTGAGCCAAAGGGTGATGACAGCCGACGAAAACGCGTTTCTCCGAGTATTTTTTGAGGGCTTCCGCAAGCCACTCTTTTTGTTCGGGAATAATTGAACCTTCGACCTTATCTTCGAGATAGGAGTCAAGGAGAATAAAGTCGGCGTTTGGCGTTTCTACGATGTTAATATAACGTCCTTCAATCGGTTGCGGCTTTTCAAAGCGTTCCGGGAAGACTTTACGATAGTTGGCGATACGGTCGTGATTACCCATCGCGACCTCCCAGTGAATACCCGCGTTTTCGATCGGCTTGATCAGTTCGCGAAAGAGTTCGTACTCCTCAACCAGTCCTTTCAGATAGGCTACGTCGCCATAAATAAGGAGATTAGCGGGACGTGGATTCATCGCCAAAACTTTTACGACGCTCTGTTTAAAGCGAATAACATGTTGGGTTGAATCATTGCCGTGGATATGTGTATCGGAGAAGATCGCGACGATTGTTGGGTCGAGTGGGACCGCAGCGTCCGCCAGAACTTTTTCCAAATTGCTAAAGCGCGCCGTGATCGCGCCAAGCGCTACGACATGAAAGAATTCGCGTCTTTTCATAAAGTACCCGTTGATGCGCTAAAATGGTTTTCCAAGAATAAAAAGAGAACCGTTCAGAAAGAACGGTTCCCATGATGAAATTGGTCAAGATCGATAGCTCAGACTTTCGCCTGTTGCTCCGCCTCAATACCTTTGAGAGATTTCTCGACGTTTTCGATAATTTCGTCGATCTGAGACTTTTCCTCAAAGCCGATGATGAAAACGTCGACAATGCCAGCGCGAACGACCTTATCAACGGAACGCTCCCGAGCTTCGCGCGTTTTAAAAGTTCCCTCGCCGACAATTTTCATGCCGATAACGCCCTTGCCATTGTCCTGAGCGAGCTTGCCTGCGGCAACGTTCTCCTCGAAGGAACCTTCCATTCTGGTTCCCGCGTCGTTGATGCGTATGTGAATCGCGTCGACCCAAGGGTCGACTGCGCCGGTTTGAATGGCGCCGAGGGAATGACAGGAAATCCCATGCCCACGAATAAGCCCCTGATCTTTAAGCTTCGCAAGATCTTCGGCGTAACGTTCGTAATCATCCTTCCAATTCGGCTTCATCATACAGTGAATCTGAACAAGGTCGAGATAGTCGGTCTTGAGCTCCTGAAGGAAACGTTTTACCACGACGTCGGCGGTCGGACGTTCTTCTTCTGGAATCCCGCCGGGATGAGGCCAAAGTTTGGATGAAAGCGTGTAGCTGTCGCGTGGCTTATCCTTGAGCGTCGACGAGATAATCTCGTGCGTGCCATAGAGGTCTGCGCAGTCAAAGAAACGAACGCCACGATCATAAGCGTATAGGATCATTTCTTCCGCTTTCGCGCGGTCCATACGCGTAAGCTGGGAGGATCGATTGTGACCAGCCATTCCCGTGCCGAATCCGATCCTTGACGTCATGACTCCGTCGAACAGTTTTATGTTGGCGACAGGGTCGGTAGAGAAGGGGTTCTTGGGAGGTTTGGCGGCTTCTTCTGCGTTCGCAACCGAGCGAGAAGCGGCGACTTCAACGCCCGCTGCCGTCATGCTTCCAAGTCCGGCGAGCGAAGTCTTAAGAAAT
>CACYBR010000472.1 GCA_902772705.1 uncultured Planctomycetota bacterium | reverse complement strand
CACGCTATCGCGCTCCACATGAATAAATCCGTCGAGCAATAAGGTTCCGGACTGCGCGCCTCGCGTCAACGACCATCCCTGAGACTCTTTCCCCATGCGGAAAAAGAGCCTCAGGAAATAAATGAGCGAGCCAAAAATGATCACGCAAACCGCCAAGCCGAATAACGCCTGGACTGACGCAGAATGAAACATACCCGGCAACCTCGAACAGAAGGAGACGTCGTTGACTTAAGCTTGTCGAGCGCGGCGATTCCGCGCCGTAAACCACGCGACTTCGTCACACGACATTATTGGAGAAAATAACGGCGAAATCGCCGAGCGCGACTTCGCCGACTGAAAACATGGCGATTAAAAACAAACGTTCAGATCACTTGACTTCGGGGAATTCCTTTTCGAGGAGCTCACGAAGATGGGCGCCGCGCGCGTTCGTGTCGATCACTTTGCCGTCCTTCCCGACGAGGACCATTGTCGGAATCGAGGTGACTCCGTAGTACTCGGAGATAATCTCGTACTCCTTGCCGTCGTCCTTATTCGCCTGTCGCGTCAACGTTTCAGAAGCGGTCTTCCACGGAAGCTTGCGCTCTTCTTCAAACTTTTCGAGCTTCGCGAGATCGGCGTCAACGCTGTAACCGACGACTTCAAAGCCGGCGTCATGATATTTCTTATAAAGAGCTTCAACGTTCGGAATCTCGCCGAGGCACGGTCCGCACCAGGTCGCCCAGAAATCGACGAGCACGACCTTCCCGCGATAGGAGCTCCAGTCGATCTCGGACTTGTCGAGGAAGAGACCTTCGACGACCATCTCGTTCCCGACGAGTTTCTCGAACCTGATCTTGCCCTCAATACTCTTCGCAATTCGCTGACGAAGCTCGTTTTCCGACTTCTTGAACGACTCGAGCGCTCTTTGAAGGAACGCGGCGCTTTCCTCAGGGTTGTACTTAGAGATGATCGACGCGTATTCGTCGATTCGGACAGCGACGGCGTCTTCGGTCGCCATAACTTCTTCGAGTTCTTTGATCGCGGCCTTGAGCGCGTCAGCGTCCTTTTCGCCCGCTTGATCGACCGATACGCACTGAACAAGATAGTTGAGCCAGTCGACGCGATTCTTTTCCGGCTGTTCCTTCGCCTTTTCCGCCTTCAAAATTTCACGGAGTTCGTCAAGCTTGCCCTCGCGAGCGGCGCCAAGAGTGTACGACCGAAAAAAGGAAAACGTCTCAGAGGCGGCGAGATCGTCTGCAAACGCGAGCTTCTTCTGGAGAACCTTCAACGCGTCGTTGAGCTTAGGCAAAAGCTTTTCCAATTGCTTCTGATCGTCCCTATTGAGCGGAGCCATACTATTCAGAATATCCTGAAAGCGTTTCTGATAGAACTCCGAAGACTCGTCGTCGGGAATATCGAGAAGCGATTCGTCAAAGGTCGCCTTTTCAGAGGCGGCGGGAGCGGCGTCCTGCGCGAACGCGCTGGAAAGGGGCGACGCGACGCCAAAGCCGACGGCAAGCGCGAGACCGAGTACAATGCTGGTAATACGCATGATTATTTGTGCTTTCCTAATGAAAAACGGTGAATCTCAAACTGAAAACAAGCGGAAAAAACCGCCCCAAGTTACAATTTAACTACATTTTAATTCTCGGAGATATTAATTCAACGACCGCAACGGCGGCGGAAAAGAAAAGAGCAAATTTTTCGGAGAGACCGCGCGATCAGAAGAATGGCGCCAAAAGCTCCGTTCACTCCTCCCGCGCTCCCAACAAAGGAACGCGAGCGGAGGAAAAACGAAAATGCGTCGATTGACGAAGGTCCTGCGTATGGATCACCATCCGAGAAATTCAAATATTTCGCGCGCGCGGAGATTTTTTGATCCGACCGTGTTGGTATCGTGAACGCCGCCGTCCGAAACGTAGAGCTGACTGCGAACTCCAAAGATCTTGAGCTTTTCATACATCAGCACGCTCTGGCTGCAGGGCACGATCGGATCCATCGTGCCGTGAAGAAGAAGCGTCGGCGCGTAGTTCTCGTCGACGTAGTTGATCGGCGAGTATTTTTTCGCAAGCTCCATGAGCTCGGGGCGCCCGGGATTGTCCGCCGCGACCGCTTCTCGTTTGGCGCCGAACGCGTCGTAAACGCAGTCGATCGCCTGATTGGGATAGCGGTTGAAGACGTCTTCAAAATCGGACGGTCCGTAGAAGTCGATCACGCGCTGAACCTGACCGGAGACGTCCAAATTGTCGCCGACGTTGAAGATCGATTTTTCATCGGAAATGCCAAGCGTCAGCGACAAATGGCCGCCGCTGGAGCATCCGCAGACGGCAAAGCGGTCCGGATCGTAGCCGTATTCTTCCGCATGTTTACGCAGAAAACGGACTGCCGCGCGCACGTCTTCCATTGGCGCGGGGAACGTCGCCTCGTTAATCGGACGGTGCGAGACGCTCGCGATGGCAAAGCCGCGTTCCAGCGCGCCAAGATCGGTCCAGACCCCGCCGTTGCCGGGATCGCCGGAATACCAGCATCCGCTGTCGAGGAAAATGAGGAGCGGGCGACCTTTAACAATCTTGCCGTCTTTCAGAGGCAGGGCAAGATTCAGTTTAATCTCGCGATCGCCAACCTTTTTATAGACGATATCGGTAATCGTCTGATATTCCGGCTCGTCGGCGGCGTTGGCGGCGGGTACAAACGCCAGTCCGGCGACCAGCGCCGTCAGGACGGAAAGAGCCGAAGTCAGGAAAAAACGCCGTGTCAGTTTCAATGACGTCATGGAGGAAATCCTCGGGAAAAAGAAGTTCAAGCTGTTTGAAAAAAGAAGGTTCAGGACAACCAGATTCGACGCGCGCGTCGTCTCGGTTAAATTGGACCAACAATCAACGAAAAATGCAAGGGTTCGCGCGCTTCTGAACGCCGGGCGCGTTGTTGTTTGAAGCGTTCGTTCAGAACAGAACGCGCCGGTTTCGGAAACGCCGGGAAAGAACTCGTCAAACGCCTTCTTCCGTTTCTGCGGCGTTCTCCTCCGTTTTCTCCTCCGTTTTCTCCTCCGTTTTCTCCTCCGTTTTCTCCTCCGCTTTCTCCTCCGCTTTCTCCTCCGCCTTT
>CACYBR010000471.1 GCA_902772705.1 uncultured Planctomycetota bacterium | reverse complement strand
TAAAGCGACGTCGCAGCGTGCGAAAACGGAACTGGCGAAATCCGTCTCGTCCGGATCGACGGAGCTTTATTTGGCGCAGGTCAAAAATCAGACGGCGAACTATCAGTCGCGCATCCAGCAGACGACGGAGAACCTCTACCGGACGAGTCAAGAGGCTCTTTATCAGTCGCAACAGACAAATCTCTATCTTCAGGAGATGCTCGCGAACAACGGCGTCCTCGGCGTTTGGGGCTAACGTTGTTTTCTTCGTTCCGCCATAATACGTTTGGTAATTTCCAAGACGTCAGAGAGCGCGGCTTGAAGGTCTTTTTCAAGTTGCGCTCGGTTTTTTATCTTGCCTTTTCGCAGAAAATGGTCGGGAACTTTAACGACTTTCCGGTCTGGCGCCCATCCGGCTTCGTGATATTGGCCGTAAAATCCGGGGTCGCGTCTGTTCTTCTTTTCTTTGAACCTAAAACCGGTCATCGCCCAGACTTTGTGATTCCGACGATACGCTTTGACCTTGCTTGAAATATTCTTTTGAAGGAGCCAACGCGGACGGTTGAGGTTCGCCCTTGCGTCGCGTTCGACGGCGCCGATAAAACGTTCGACCGC
The DNA here is from genome assembly GCA_902772705.1 of uncultured Planctomycetota bacterium. Lineage (GTDB taxonomy): Bacteria > Planctomycetota > Planctomycetia > Pirellulales > Thermoguttaceae > RUG369. Next base: position 2,109 of record CACYBR010000471.1, on the reverse strand, counting down.
TTTCTCCAGCTCCGGCGCCGCTTGATCCTTCGCTGCGTTTAGAGACTCGACTAACGTCTCAAGAGAGACGATAAAATCGTCCATGTAGCCGAAGCCTTTATTTTTTCCCGACCTCATGAGCGTCTCCCTTTAAAATCTTCTTACGCCGCGTCCTCTCAAACGTCGCGCCTCTTGCCCGTTTTGTATGACGTTTTCGCCAACGACCGGTTCGGAGCATCCGACGTACTCCGCGAGCGCGCGGCATGCGGCGTCCGTGTCGAGAAACTCGTTGTCGGAAACTCTAGGTTTTTTCATCTTCCAGCGTCGATACTCGATCCCCGATTTGCGGACGGTAACGTAATCCTCCGCCGTCTGATGACGACAGAATTGCATCAGTTCGTCCTCGGCGCCACGATTATCGAACATCGTTGCGGTTCCGTCACGGTCAAGAGGGAGCTTCCACGCGGAATCCCGACGCGTTTTCGCCGTGTTGGAGTCGTAGGTGAAGGACGCGTAGACGTTCGAGAATCCGCGAGCGACGGAGCGTCGACCGTAAGCGTTCTCGATCCAGTCGAACCCCGCGCCGGTCCGCTTCTGTCGTCGCCATTCGCCGGGCTTGAGGTTGTAATACCTCATCAGTCGCTCCGACGATTCGACGCCGTAGCAGGGGATAGCGCGCCCTAAAAACTGACCGTCGCCGAGCCGGTGAAAATCGTTGATCGCGCCCCAAAGCGCCAGCTCCATCTCGCCGTCGGAACAGTCGACGCCGCAGAGCGCGAGACGCGCAAAGCGTTTTGGCCGTCGCCCCCTCGGATGCGCATGTTGTTCAAACTCAGACGCGGCGTCGCTGGCGATTGGTCGTCCGTTCTGGTCGAAATACTGCTGCGTAAAGATTCGGAGCAGAAGTTCGACCGTCGCGTCGCGAAGCCGATCGAACTTGTCGCCGTTCTCGTAAAAATCCTGAAGGTCGACGGCGTAGTTCTTTTTCGACGCAATTCCGCCAGGCTGGTCGGGCCAGATTCCGTAGTCGACGACGTGCGCGATCCGGAAGTCGGACGAATACGCGACGACTTCGTAATTGAGATAATGTTCGCCCGCGTCGATATGCGCCGTTATCACGTCGGCGTCGTCGGGAACCCAGCATCGTTCAAGCGCATGTCCTTCGGCGTTGACGCGGAGCTTGCGCGCGCACTCGATCGCGGTCAATCCGCCGCCCGTCTCGGCGACGGCGCGGCGCGCGTCGTTCTGGAACTCGCACCAGAAAGACGACTCGCTCGCCGCCCAGTAATCGACGGCGTAATGGATCGCGTCGACCTGCCAGTCTTCGCGCAGGCGTGGATCGTCAACGACGACGTTGGCCGCGATCGCCTTCCTGTTCTTCCTGTAATATTCCGCCAGCTCGCGACGCGCCTCGTCGATCGGCTTTTCACGCATGACGACGGAGCGGAAATCGCGGTATTGTTTCCACGCGTCAAAAGAGTTCGGAAGCGACTTCACGAACGGAATCACGGTCGTCGCAAATTCGGGCGTTTCTTCGATCATTCTTTCTGCCACGTCTCCAGGCTGGTTTTGTGTGATGGCGCTCAAGACGGTCAGCGACTCGCGCGAACCGTCCTTTCGACGACGCTTTTGGCTGTAGCGTCGTTCTGGACGTCGTCGAGCATCACGCAGCGGACGCGAAAAGACCCGACGCCGGGAATCGTATGATTCGCGCCTCTGATTCCGCCCGACGAGATCGACGTGAAGCGCAGGAGCGACCCTGCGGACCGCGAGCCGGGAGCGTTGGGAAAGACGATGCGGTCAGACTTCATCTCGATTCGCAGCGGAACGCCGTCGCAGGTGAGCGAACGCTGCGCTTTTCCTTCACGACGTTGGAGCGGGTACAAGATTTCGGGGTAAAGACGCGTGAAGAGCCGCGCGTCTTCGCCTTCCGCTTCGTAATCGTCGTAGAGCGCGGAGAAGAACCAGTTTGCGGCCTGAGCGGCTGACGCGCCGCCTTCGGCGGTCACGTAAAGCGCGTGCCGGACGATTCCCTGGCAAATTGCGTCGAGAAGAAGTCCCGAGAGAATAGACGTTTTGCCGAAGCCGCGATAACATTCAGCGTTCTTCCACGATCCGTCGCGGATCGCC
>CACYBR010000470.1 GCA_902772705.1 uncultured Planctomycetota bacterium | reverse complement strand
GGCGCAGAGTAGGCGCCGTAAGCGCGATTCTGCGACTGAAGAAGCTTCGACTCGTAAAGAGCTTCAATTTCAGACGTGTCGAGAGGAACCTCGGAATCGTGTTCAATGACGGCAATAATGAATCCATAACGAACGAAAATCGTAATAGGATCAAATCTCTCTTCGAGCGCGTCGATAGTCGATTTAACATCGGCGTCGCTCAAACCATCGGTTGGAATCGCCATGATTCTGGCGCCCAGAACGTTGTTGTCGCTACTGACGTATTCGATGAAGTAGACCTCGTCGATGTTGTTCTTGAAAGAATTTTTAACGATTCCGTTTTGAAGGGTCGAGAGGAACGTCTTGAAAGAAGATTTGAGTTCGGTTTTTTGATACTCGCGAAGCTGAACGCGGTATTTGTCGTCTGAACGAACGGAACCGGCGCCTTTGTCGACAACTTCATCGACGAACGCGGAAAGACCTTCATAATCGATCTTGCCAAAATTGAAGTGCAAAACGACAGCCGTGTCCGCGTAGATTAAAGCCTGAACGGAGTTAATACTTGAGTAATTGTCCGGACGGGAGATACCGCTGGCAAGGTTAGTGATCGTCGCAACACGCTGGTTGCCTTGAGCGTCCATCGGCGAACCTCCTCGCGAAGGCTCGTCGTCATAGCCGGCGTAGTTGTCCAACGCTTTATCGTCATACTTTTGAGAGAAAGCGGGCAACGCGAAGCAACAGAAGGCGACGATCGTGGCAAAAAGGATCCCAGAACGCGCAGTCGCCCAAATGGAACGCAACGACGGAAAACGCGACATTTTGTTTCTCCAAACGAATATATTTCGAGACTTTTAAGTCGAACGGTCCGACCGGATTCTGACCGAAGCTCGAGAAGGCGGTATAATTCCGTCTGACGCCTGACCAGAGCAGAACAGCGCCCTTTATCGACTATCTACACCCATTATAGAGCGACGAAGTTCGTTTTTCCAGCGCTTTGACGTTTTTAGAGATAAAATTCACCGTTTTTTCCGGTTCTTTTTTCGTGAAGTTATTACAACCGTTATAACTGACGCAAAGTTTGTTCACAGGAATTTTCACCGGGTTCTAAACCATGTGCGAAGTAGAATTCCTGTTATGGGACGCGCGACGTTCGCTTATGGCGACGAGCCAGTATGCGCCGAGAATCGCAAATCCAAACATGACGGGGACTCGATAACGAATCGACGAAACGAAAACGACATGAAGCGCCGTCACATAAAGCGCGGGGACGATGAGGAAATACGCGGCGTTGTTAAGACGGAACGCACGAATCGCTCCCAGGATTCCCAGAAGGAAAACGGGCGTGAATGAAATCGCCATGACGAACTTCAAGAAGGGGCTGGAAAAGGCAGGATCGCGCGGAACAGGCGCCCAAAGTCGATAGAATTTCACCAACGCCAGACGTGCCGCTTCCTTAGGGTGTGATTTGGTCCATTCGATCGAGGCGGATTTCATTCTGGAGTTAAGGCGCGCCTCGAAATGAACGTTCGGCGAGTCAGAGGGATTTTCGAGCTCCTCCATCCGGAAGCGATCGACAAACGTCATATCGCTTGCTCCCGTCGCTTCCGGACTCAAACCGTCGTAGAGGCTGGCTCCCATTTGGAGCGTTGTCGTTATTGGTAGACCCGTGAGTCGATAGTTTCTGAGAATCCATGGAGAGAGCAGGATCAAAGTGAAAAGATGCGCCAGCGCAACGCACAGAAGGAGCGCGGCGACGTTGCGCACCGTCCAAAAATATTTTTTTTCAGCGTTACGTCGCGTTGCGTCGACAAGTAGCTTGAAGGCGAGGAGAACGAGCAGACTGAAGGGAACAAAATAATACCACGACGGTCGCAGATAAATCGTAGCCGCAGAACAAACAGCGAGCGTCGCCGAAAAAACGAACAACCGCTTAACAAAGGTCTTTGAACCAGTCGCCGGTTTCTCAGGACGCGTTTCAGAGAACGATTCTTCCGTTGACAACAGACCAAAGAAACGCGAGGCCTTGACAATACCGATATCCAGCAGCAGGGAGAACGTCATGAAGGGTTCTTCAGAAAGAATAGAGACGCTTTGAAGCGCTTCAGTGGGATCAAGCGCGACAAACAACGACGCTAAAAAGGCAATCATACGCCCCTGCTTGTTTCTTCCGAAGATTACGAGCGCGAGCCATCCGACAAGCGCGACGTTTATCATGCCAAAGAAAGCCCCGGTCGTTCTCGCGGCAAGGGTGGGGGGATACTCGCCATAGATCCAAAAAAGGGGCGCCAAAAGAGCAGGGTAACCTGGCGTTCGGAAAATCTGCCAGTGTCTTTCGTCGTCAAATTCGTACGGGCGGCCAAATGCGAGAGCGCGCGCGAGTTTCCAATAGGAATCGGAATCGCCGTAAAAGAAGGGACCGTCCTTTGAAATTGTTTCGGGAGCTTCGCTTGCGTTTGCTCTTTCCGTAACAACGTCGTCCCAATAGAGACCAACGCCGATTCGTACGAATAGCGCGAGCGTTAACAGGAGTCCCCAACCGAGGCAGATCGTTGATTTGGACATGGTTATGATTAGGCGAACATGCGAATTAACGACGGGTTAGATTTTGTCAGGATTCAGATTAATGAAGTCGTCGCAGGAGCGTTTTGTTGCGCGTGGAATTGATTTTTCTATAATTTGGGCAATTTCTCCGGAGTCAAGCGCCTTAAGAAACGC
>CACYBR010000469.1 GCA_902772705.1 uncultured Planctomycetota bacterium | reverse complement strand
CGCCGCGTCGACGCAGTTCGTCGAGCGCGTTGGCGATCGCCGCCGGCGCGCGTTTGTTCGCAATGACGAGCGCGGCTCCCGCGTCGACGATTCGCAGGCCGTCGACGCCGCCGACCGCGACGAGTTTATTGCGGCGCGGGCCCGGAGTCGTCGCGTCGTCGCGCCGCGAGACGCGCACGACGCTGTTGGGCGAGTCGCACAGGACGACGTCAGGCGTCGACGAAGAGGGGACGCCGAGGCGCGCGAGCGCGTTGAAGGAGCCGACGTCGTTCCATTCGAAGGAGTCTGCGGCGAGGACGACGACGTTCGGAGCCCTTTCGAGCACGGCGAGGTCGATCGAGACGTACGTCGCGCGCGAGAACGCGTCGATAAAGCGCGGGTCCTCGTCGACGCGCCGACCGTCCCGGGAGCAGGCGGCGATTCGTTCGGCGACGGCGTCGAGCGTTTCGGGGAAGTCGAGCCCGCTGTCGCGGATCAGTTCGAGGATCCTCCGCGCTTTCCAGACAAAGACGCCGGCGTTCCATAGGAATTCGCCGGACGCGAGGAACGCTTTCGCGGCGGCGAGAATCGGTTTTTCAGCGAATCTCCGGACGCGGAACGCTTCGATTCCGGTTTCCGTTTTAATCGCCTTTCCCTGCCAGATATACCCGAACGCGGTCGAAGGCTCCGTCGGCTTGACGCCGAGCGTAACGAGTCGCGTCGGGTCTTCTTCGACGAGTCGCGCGGCCTCGGCGATTTTTTCGCGAAACGCGGCGTCGGGTCTGATCCAGTGGTCGGCGGGCAGCACGACGAGGGTCGCGTCCGGGTCGAGCGTCATGGCTTCGAGCGCGGCCCATGCGACGCATGGCGCCGTGTTGCGGCCGACCGGTTCCAGAAGCGTGCGTTCACGGCGCAGCTCCGGCAGCGTCTCGGCGACGAGCGCGGCAAAGGCGCGTCCGGCGACGACGAACCGATTTTCGGGCGGTACGAGACCGTCGAGACGGTCGAAGGTCGCGCGGACGAGCGCGGAGCCGTTGGGCGCAAAGGGCAGGAACGGCTTAGGGCGCGCTTTGCGACTTTCGGGCCATAGCCGCGTTCCGGCGCCCCCCGCCATAATGACGGCGTAAAGGTTGGCGGCGTCGGCGGTTGCGGATTCCGAACGTGTTGGGGACGATTTCATGGATCAGACCTTGTCCTTGCGCGAAGGGAGACGGAGCGGAAACGAGGGGCGACGCGTTGGGCGCGCGTCGTCGACGACTGTTATAGAGGGTATTATACCCGAAGGACGTCGAAAAGGGGACGCGATTTGCACGCGAGCGGTAGAAAATGGGGGCGTCGTCTTTTATGAGGAGTGGAAAAGACGTACAATAACGGACGACGCGTTCTTAACATGAGGCGCGTGAGACGAAGCAATAAGAGGCATAAGAGGCATAAGAGGCATAAGAGGAAAGGCGCGGGCATGGAGACGTATCTTCCCGACGCGGCGACGCGTCAAGCATGGCGTAAGCGAGCGCAAGAGGAGTCGCAGAGCGCGCGCAGAGCGTTCTGGCGATCGACGCCGGAGCTGCCGTCGAGGCCGGCGGACGCGCATAAGGGGACCTTTGGGACCGCGCTGGCGATCGGAGGGTCTCGGGGCATGTCGGGCGCGATCGCGCTTTCGGGCATGTCGTCGCTCGTTTCGGGCGCGGGGCTCGCGCGCGTCGCGGTTCCGTCGGCGATTCAGGAGACGGTCGCGCAGTTCGGACGTGAATACACGACGATCGCGTGTCCGAGCGACGCGGAAGGGCGGTTTGGCGACGAGGCGCTCGAGCCGCTGCTCGCGGAGTCGTCGCGCGCGACGGCGGTCGCGATTGGGCCCGGGCTCGGACGCTCGGAGACGCTCGACTGGCTCGTGACGGAGCTTTTCTTTGAACTCGAACGACCCGCGGTCTTTGACGCGGACGCGCTCAACGCGCTGGCGTCGTCGGGCGTCTTTCACGAGGGCGATCCGCGCTATCGCGGACGTTTTCCGAAGGGCGATCGCGTTTTGACGCCGCATCCGGGCGAATTTGAGCGGCTCGCGGGGGTCAAGCCGACGCGAGTTGCGGCGCTGCGACGCGAGACGTCGTTTCAGTGGCTCAGGGACTGGGCGGGGCGCTTCTATGGCGAGACGTCCGGAGTCGCGCGGTCGAACCGTCTGCCCGCGACGCTGCTGCTCAAAGGCTCGGGGACGGTCGTGTCGTCGCTGACGTTCCCGAAGGTCGGGGGTCATAAGATCAAGCAGACGGTCAACCAGACGGGGAACGCGAACCTCGCGACGGGCGGATCGGGCGACGTTCTCACGGGGATAATCGCGGGTCTCATGGCGCAGGGTATGACGATCGGGGACGCAGCGCGGGCGGGCGCGGCGCTGCACGGAGTCGCCGCGGAGCTTCGCGCGACGATAGTCTCGCGCGGAGCGGTCGCGGGCGACGTCATACGGTTCCTGCCGTCGGCGTTTGATTACTACGAGCAGGCGCGG
>CACYBR010000468.1 GCA_902772705.1 uncultured Planctomycetota bacterium | reverse complement strand
GCGCTTCACGAGGGCGCGGAGATCGTCAACGACGTCGCCGCTGGTCGCTATATCGGTTCACAACGCCGCTTTGCCCTCGAATCGGAGACGGACTTCCCCGAGGAGCTCGCCGAAGTCGTCGCGCGACACGGCGCGGCCGTCGTCATCATGCATATGCGCGGAACGCCCAAAACGATGCAGGCGACGCCGCCGGAGTATCCCGCCGGAGTCGTCGACGAGGTCCTCGCGTTCCTGAAACGACGACGCGACGCGTTTGGCGCCGCCGGCGTCTCGCCGGAACGAATCGCGTTCGATCCCGGACTCGGCTTCGGCAAGACGTTCGAGCAGAATTGGTCGCTCGTTCAGGAGTCGGCGCGATTCCGCGTGCTCGACGGGCCGCTCCTCTACGGTTTTTCCCGGAAATCGTTCCTGCGCGAGACGGCGCGCCGATACGCGGAGACGACGGGAACGTCCGGCGACGACGCGCTGTGTTGCGACGTCGAGACGCTCGATTTCCTCACCGCGACGCTCTCGGCGCTCCTCGCCGCGCGACCCGTCGAACTCCTGCGCGTCCACAACGTTCGACAAACCGCCCTCGCGCTGCAACTCGCGCGTTATTCCCAACGTTCCAAGGACGCGACCCCATGACCCGAGAACGCGATATTCTGATCCTCGGCACGGACGAGGCGGGCTACGGGCCCAATCTGGGGCCGCTCCTTGTCGGCGCCTCATGCTGGCGCGCGCCGGCAGACGAAGACGCGACCGACGACTCGGCGCGCAACCCGCTGCTCCTCTTCTCCACGCCGTCCCCCGACGAATTCAACGATCCGCCACGCTGGTCCCCCGATCGGCTCAACGCCGCGCTTGCGCCGATCTCCGGATCGCGAAAGTCCGTCTTTCCCCTTTTGGATTCCAAACAGCTTTACGGTCCGTCAAAGTCGCTCGCCGCCCTTGAGCGTCCCTTCATGCTCGCCTCCGCGCTGCTCGGACGCGACTCAGAGTCGTTCGCCGCGATCGTTCGCGGGCTCCGTTCCGAGTCCTCCGACGCGCCGCCCCCGTGGGAACGAGACGCGAACCTCCCCGCGCCGGTCGACTCGAAGACGCTGAAACGTCCTCTCGAACCGGATCTGCAGACCGTCCGCGACCGCCTGACGACGGAGAACGTCGCGCTGCTGGACCTTGCCGCGCGCCGCGTTCAACCGAAGGAGTTCAACGCGATCCTCGACCGCGTCGGGCTCAAGAGCGCGCTGATCGCGGACGTCACCACGTCGCTGATCGTCGAAACGCTCCTCTCCGCGCTCGGCAGGCTTCGCAAAACCGACAGCGCCGCGCCCGAATTCGCGCTTGTTCTGTGCGACAAGCTCGGAGGACGCGATCGCTACGCGTCGATTCTGCAGGAACGCTTCTGCGGCGCGCCGATCCGCGTTCTGCGCGAAGGGCGCGACGCGAGCGTCTATCGCTTCACGGCGACCGAAGGACGCGACCGCGACGGCAAACCGCGACCCTTCCCTTCCCCGACGACGATTGAAGCGCGCTTTACCGCCAAAGGCGAGGCTAACGCGCCGACCGCGCTCGCCTCAATCGTCGCCAAATACCTCCGCGAGCTCTCGATGCGACTCTTTAACGAGTACTGGCGCCGCGTCATGGCTCCGAAAACGCTGACCCCGACCGCAGGCTATCCCGTCGACGCGCTCCGATTTCGCGACGACGTCGACGACGCGCGGCGGCGCCTCGGCGTGCCCGACGACGTCTTCTGGCGAAGAAAATAACCGTCCTTTCAGGAGAAAGCCCATGCTTGCCGCGCGCTCGAAAAAGAAGCGTATGACGCGTACTCGACGATCCCGAATTCGACGCGTCGCCGAATCCGTCTTCAAGCTCTTCGGGTTCCTCGAGTTCGTTTGTTATCGCGCAAACAACGCGCTCCAGACCTCGCGCTATGAAATCGCCTGTCCCAAACTGCCGCTCGCGTTCGACGGATATACGATCGTTCAGATTTCCGACCTCCATGGCAAAGAGTTCGGAAAAGATAATGAAACGCTGCTCCGCGCGGTCGAAAAGGAAACGCCCGACCTCGTCGTGATCACGGGCGACGTCGTCGACGATCGTCATTTCCAGCCCGACAAGCTTCGCGTCTTTCTCGAACGCCTCGTGCGGCTCGCGCCCGTGTTTTACGTCGTCGGCAACCATGAAGCGGATTTCTTTGACGAATTTTTCAACGCGACCCTGTCGATCGTCCGCGAATCGGGCGTCGTCGACCTGCTCGATCAGGAAACGAGCGTAACCCGAGGCGTTCACGGCGATTCAATCGTGATCGCCGGCGTGCGCGATCCAGCCTTCGACGAACCGTATTACGAGCTCCTCGACCAGAAGCTCGCGCGTTTCTCCAACAAGACGAACGATTTTCGGATTCTTCTCTCGCACCGACCCGAAGGCTTCGACCTCTATGCGCGACACGGATTTGACCTCGTATTCTCCGGACACGCGCACGGCGGTCAATTTCGGTTTCCGATCCTGTGTCCTCAGGGTCTCAACGCGCCCGGACAGGGATGGTTCCCCAAGCTGACCGCCGGAATTCACGTCAAAGACGCGACGACGACGATCGTCTCGCGAGGACTCGGCCCGAGCGTGATTCCAACGCGCCTCTTCAATCGTCCGGAGCTCGTCGTGTGCCAATTGCGCCGCAACGCCGCCGAAGGTGTGGAAAAACGTTGACGGATCTGGTACAATG
>CACYBR010000467.1 GCA_902772705.1 uncultured Planctomycetota bacterium | reverse complement strand
TTGGAATAGGTGATCCACGTTTGGCCGTGGTCTTTGGAAATTTTGACATTGTAGCTGTCAGCGTCGGCGATTGCGGACCAGCTCATCGCGTACTGCTTCGAGGTTGCAGTAGCTTCGAAGGTCAGGTCGCCGGCGTCGTGCACAAGGTCTCCAAGGTCGACGACGGCGCTGGAGAACTCGGCGTACGAGGCGATTATTTCTGCGTTTGACGGCCCGTCGAACGTATTGATAGAAAGAAGTTCGCGCTTTTCGAGCGTTTCCAGACGCAACTTCAGGACGGCGACGCGATCGGAACGATTGTTCTTACGTGAAAAACGCATTTTCATGCCCTTCCGTTAATATTCTGACGTCTGTTCTGACGCCATCCCCACTGTAACGTTCTTAATTGTCTGCGGATCAATGTAATACGCCTGACGCAAAGTAACCCTGATTGTATCTGTTTTTCCACTATTTTAAAAGGGGGCGCTTGGTCCTGACGATTAGGATCAGACGCTTAAAAAACTATCGTTGACGCAGACGTTCGTCTTCCTTCCTCCGACGCTAAAGAAAACGCCGGCCTCTCCCTTCGGGAAAGGCCGGCGTTGTTAACGTGTCTTCAAGTTGGAATCACTTACGGTTCATTCGAAGAATTCGTCAAAGTAATCCGCAAAGGCTTCGTCGATAAGCGCGTTGGAGGAGGACTGAACCTCGTACGCGCCGAGATCGACCGCAGCGCCGACGATGCGCGTATTGCCCGCGAGGTCGACGCTCTGATGAACCTTCGAATTGACGCCGGAATCGATCAAGGAGATCCTCTGTCCGTTCGTGAGCGTAACGGTTGCGGCGTTTGGGTTGATCGTGTAGTCGGCGTTGAGGGGACTCGGCGAGTTAGACGTCGCGATCCAGAGGTCGCCGGAGACGGACGCCGAACTGGTTTGAGCGAGGGAGGCGCCGACGGTAATGTTATTACCGTTAAGGTTGGTCGTGTTGTTCCAGAAGATCGAGTTATAGATCGACGTCATGCTGGCGCCCGTCTTGAGAGCCGTCCCATTGTTATTGACGAACGTCGAGTTGATAAATGTCAACGGAATGGCAGTCGACGATGAAAACGAGTCCGCGTAAACAGCGCCCGGAATATTGGCGAAGAGCGTGTTCTCAAAAACGACGAACGAACAGTTGTTTCTGTTCTGGGAGTATTGATCGATATAGAACGCAGGCGTTGTAATGGGATTGTTGGTCGTATTGACGAAGGACGAATTAATGAACGTCGCCTCAATTCCGCAATTTGTCTTGCCATTCGCCACTGAATTGTAAGTGATCGTGGAACCTATGTACTTCGAGGAATTAGTGGAGTAGTTTCCGTCGAACGTCGTGTTCGTGACAGTGAATTTAGTAACGAGATCGTTGGTGGTGTTGGAGAGATAGATTGCGCCGCCGTTAGCTTTGGTGTGATTTCCGGAAATGACGGAGTCAGAAATAATGAGACTCGTTCCGACACACATAATCGCGCCTGCGCCTTGGTACGCGCCTGTTGATTGATTGTTGGAAATCGTGGAATTGGAAATTGTCAGACTCTGGTAATTCTGAACGTAAATCGCGCCGCCAGAGGACCGGGTTCTGGAGGAATATTGGCTGGCTTCCGCCGTGTTTTCTGTGAAGGACGCGTTGTTAATCGTCGCCGTGAAGGGATTGCTTGGCGAGGTGGAATAGAGGCGGATCGCGCCTCCCTGGCTGTTATCGACACTCGCCTCGTTGTTTAAGAAGGACGCCCCGTCGATGACGAGATTCGTGTTGGTCGCGTTAATCGCCGCGCCCGAGCCTTCTATCGAGTTGTAGGCAAAGACGGAATCTCCCGAAATGTTGAGGGTTCCGCCTGATGAAACGATCGCGCTTTCAATGTTGAACTCAAACGCCGAATCGACGATGTTGACAGTTGCTCCTGAAGAAATGATCGAACCTTCGGCCGCGTTCCAGATCGCAATATTATTGAGCGAGAATACCGTGTTGCTTCCATTGACCGTGAAGGCGCGCGACGACAAGTTGTAGGCGTCGAACACGACGGAGCCTTCGTCGAGCTCGCTTGCGTCGATGTTCAGACTCGAATCGATCGTGAAACCGCCGCCGGTCGCCGCGTCGCTGTAGTAGTCGCAACTGTACGTGACGTCGGTATCGGCCGCGAGCGTTATGACGGTTTCTTCGGAACCGTCAAAGACGGTCGAGCTAAAGGTGATGGGAGTGGACTGCGTAATAGTTCCCCTCTCGAGAAGATATTGACGATAGAGGAGCGCTTCGCGGAATGAGATCTGATGGTCGTTCACGTCGAGCGTGTCCGCCGTCGTTGTGACGACGACGCTCGGACGTTCCTGTCCGGTAGTCGAGTCGACGGTGACGAACGCTTCGGAACTCGACCCCTCGGAGGCGCCGGTTCCTGTCGCGACAACCTTGAACATCGAGTAGCCGTCGGGAAGAACGAGGGTCACGTTGGTTTCGCCTTCAAGGACGTTCCATGTCAGACCGTCGTCGGTAGAGCCCAGCCATTGATAGGACGCGGTCGCGTCGGGTGAACTCAGAGACGCTGTGACGACGTCGCCGACGCTCGCGGTTTCATAGTCGACGCGGACAAGCGCGGTCGCAAAGGAGACTGTAGCGCTCTGAGATTCGCCGGCGCTGGTCGACGACCTGACGGCAAATTTATAGGTATAACCGTCGTCGACGTTTGCGTAAACGTAGCTGTAGGAGTCTCCGTCGAGCGTTACGACGTCAAGAGGCGTCGTATTGCCGTCGAGATCGGTAACGGTTCCAGAGAAGATGAAGCTGTTTGCTTCCGTTTGAGCGTCCCAGACGAGCGTGACGGAGGTTGTTTGCGCGTCGTAGGAGTCGACGGCGAGATTCATGGGCATGACGGGACGGACCCCGTTCCACGCAGAGAGCGTTTCGTTCGGACCAACCGCGCGGACGCGGATAATGTAGCCGGCGTAATTCTCACCGTTGACGTGCGTCGCGGTAATCGTACCGTCGCCGTTGTCGACGTACGCGACCTGCGTCATGTTGAGCCAGACCGGATAGGTCGCGCCGTCGTAATAATATTCGATCTGATAGACGTCGGCGTCATCGGAGGCGCCGAAGGTCATATTCAGGATGTTGTTTTCGTCGACAGAGACGTCGAGATTGTACGGCTCGGAGAGAACGTTTGGCGCGGCGAACGCGACGGACGTTTCGCCCGTTTCGCTTGTCGCGACAACCTTATACGTGAGCTGCGCGGCGCCTTCGTCGGCAGAGATCGTGTAAGATTTCGAGG
>CACYBR010000466.1 GCA_902772705.1 uncultured Planctomycetota bacterium | reverse complement strand
GTTGAACTGCTCGTAGTCATCGCCATCATCGGTATTCTTATTGGTCTGCTTCTTCCCGCCGTTCAGGCCGCTCGCGAGGCCGCGCGTCGTATGCAGTGCACCAACAACATGAAGCAGCTCGGTCTGGCTGTCGCCAACTTCGAATCGGCTCAGAAGCGCCTTCCCAACCAGTACAGGGATAAGCTCCTCGGCGACGCGCTCTCTAATGGAACCACCTCGAACCGCGCTTCTCGCCTCTCCGCTCAGGCGCTGCTCCTTCCCTATCTCGAACAGAACGCCGTTTATGAGACGATCATGAATTCCTACAGTCAGGCGGTCGCGAACGGCGACGGCGGCTACCTCTTCAGCCCGACCGGCGCCGGCGCAAACGACAAGGGAGAAGCCAACCCGTTCGTGACGTCGGTCGACGCGTTCATTTGCCCCTCTGACGGCAACGCGACGGGTCTCAAGGGGAACGCGGACTACCAGGCGTCCTGCAACTACGGCACCAACGGCGGCGACGAGCCGACCCAAAACAACCTGACTGACTCTCAGGAAAAGCGTCGTGGCGTCTTCATTAGCGGCGACGCTGGCAAGGTCACGTTCGCGACCGTCAAGGACGGCACGAGCAACACGATCGGTTTCGCGGAAATCGCGGTCTCTGACATTCTCGGCGACGACGGCTCCGAAATCATCAGCGGCGTCGCTTATGTCAGCGGCGTCATCAGCAAATCTCCCGCGACCTGCATCGCGCTGCGTGGCGCTGACGGTCGGTACGTCGACGGCACGACGACCTATATCGAAAAGGGTCGTCGCTGGGGCAACTGCTCCAACGTTGGCTTCAACGCCGCTCTTCCGCCGAACTCGCCCAGCTGCTCTTCCTCCACGGGCGACCTTTGGGCGCGTCCGATGGTCGTCTCGGCGTCCAGTTCCCACAGCGGCGGCGCGAACGTCGCGATGCTCGACGGTTCTGTCCGTTTCGTCTCTGAAACGATCGACAGCGGTAGCGTCGACACGGCGTTTAACGCTAATCGAACCGGCAAGTCCGTCCGCGGCGTCTGGGGCGCGATGGCGACTCCGAAGGGCAAGGAATCTGTTTCGCTTGACTGATTATCCAGTCGCGGTTCTGCTCACACTCTTTCCTGTTTAAGGGAACTTTATGACGAGAAAGCCGTCCAAGCTACGGGCGGCTTTTTTGTTTTTCCTGCGGAAACCGTTCCGCTATTAACGAGAAAGTTCCGCTTGTTGTTATGGAAATTTTATGAATTATTGATTTAGGGTCTGTTCCATCCACGATTTTGCGTTTATAATGTGGATTGTTCGCTTGAGTTTTACTCTAAGCGCCATTGGACTACGGTTAGCCGCCGTCAGACCTTATGTTCTTCTAATTGTCCGTTTTTTAAGGGGATTCCAATGACCGATTCGTCCAAGCGAGGTTTTACGCTGGTAGAACTGCTCGTCGTCATTGCCATCATCGGTATTCTTATCGGTCTGCTTCTCCCAGCCGTTCAGGCGGCTCGTGAAGCGGCTCGGCGCATGCAATGCACTAACAATCTCAAGCAAATGGGTCTGGCCGTCGCGAACTTCGCGAGCGCCAACAAGGAACGCATTCCGAACCAATATGGCGATTCCTACTGGCTCGGATTGAAAAGTTCCGACCAAACGCTTCTCAATCGTCTTTCCGTTCAAACCCTCCTCCTTCCCTATTTGGAACAGGGCGCGACGTTCGAAGCGATCACCGCCGCCGTCAACGACGGCGCCTCCTACAACGTGCTCACCGCCTCTACTGAAGATCCCAGCGGCATAGGCTACAATCCCTGCGGCGTTCACCTCGCCTGTTTCGTCTGCCCATCCGACGGCAACACGAACATTCTCGAGGCCAAGAACGCAATGGGGCGTTGCTCTTACGCGTGCAACGCCGGCGACGCCACCATGTGCAACGCTGCACGCGGCGGCGAACCCAACGCCGACAACGTTCACAAAAAGCATCGAGGCGTCTTCGTCAGCGGTATTCTCGGCGGTAAGACGACACTCTCGACGATCAAGGACGGCACGAGCAACACGATGGCGTTCTCTGAGATTGCCGTTACCGACCACTCTTCCGAAGCGGACGACGACGCGCTCACCGGCGTCGCCAAAGTGAGCGGCCTCTATAACGTCAGTCCTGCCGGTTGCCTCGCGTATCGCGGTTCCGACGGACTCTTGACTTCTTCCACGACGTTCGCCGTCAAAGGACGACGATGGTGCGACGCAGCCGCCGCGAACACGAACTTCGTCGCATGTCTGCCTCCGAACGCGCCCAGTTGCGGCGGCACCAACACGGATTCCGCCCAGAACTGCGGCAACGCGATCTGGATGATTTCCGCTGGAAGCAGCCACACCGGCGGCGCCAACGTCTGCATGCTCGACGGTTCCGTCCGTTTCGTCTCTGAAACGGTCGATTGCGGCGATACGAATTACGTCGACTACACCGGAAACTACAGCGGCGCCTCCAAACATGGCGTCTGGGGCGCCATGGCGACTCCGAAGGGAAAGGAATCCGTTTCCCTCGACTGATTGGAGCGTCACTTGAATCCTGTTTAACGTATGATTACTATGTGATCGGACGCCGGTCCTTTTCGAGCGGCGTCCAGTCTTGTTGTTTATATCCTTTGTTATCCCACATCCAGTGGACACACATCCGTGAACTTGCCACAGGAGAACACGCTTATGTCTAAATCTTCAAAACATGGTTTTACCTTGGTGGAACTGCTCGTCGTCATCGCCATCATTGGTATTCTTATTGGTCTGCTTCTTCCGGCCGTTCAGGCCGCGCGTGAAGCTGCCCGACGCATGCAGTGCACTAACAACATGAAGCAACTCGGTCTTGCCGTCGCGAATTTCGAATCCGCCCAAAAGCGTATTCCTAACCAGTACAAAGACCCCATCTTCGCGTTCACTTATGCGACGACCGGCACGACGTACGACCGCGCCAAGCGCGTTTCCGCGCAGGCGCTGCTCCTTCCCTACCTTGAACAGACCGCTCTCTATGACACTATCATGAACTCCTTCCAGCAGGCTGTCTCCAATGACGACAGCAGCTACACGTTTAGCCCGACTGACTCGGCTGGAACCGGTAAAGAAGCGGTCAACCCCTACACCACGGCGATCGACGCGTTCCTCTGCCCCTCCGACGGCAACGCTATCGCTTCCAAAGGCGAAACGGATCACCTCGGACGTTGCAGCTATGGCACCAACGCTGGCGACGAGCCTGTCCAGCAGAGCAATACCGACGCTCAGGAAAAGCGCCGCGGCGTCTTCATCAGCGGCAACGCCGGAAAGGTAACGTTTGCGACCATCAAGGACGGAACGAGCAACACGATCGGTTTCGCGGAAATCGCAGTCGCTGACCAACTCGCCGAAGACGGTTCTGAAATCATCAGCGGCACGGCGTACGTCAGCGGCATCATCGATAAAACGCCCGCGACCTGCCTCGCTATGCGCGGCTCCAACGGCATGTACGTCGACGGAACGACGACCTACACCGAAAAGGGTCGCCGATGGAGCAACTGCTCCAACGCCGTCTTCCACGCCGTTCTTCCGCCGAACGCGCCCAGCTGCTCTTCCTCCAACGGCAATCTCTGGGAACGTCCCATGATGATTTCCTCCTCCAGCTGCCACAGCGGCGGCGCCAACGTCTGCATGCTCGACGGTTCTGTTCGTTTCGTCTCCGAGACGATCGATTCTGGAAGCGTTGACGAGCCGCACAACCCGCTGCGCTCCGGCAAATCCGTTCGCGGCGTCTGGGGCGCTATGGCGACCCCGAAGGGCAAGGAATCCGTCTCCCTCGACTGAGCAGGATTGCTTCTTAAGCGCCTGAATATTTATCAATTATCACAGGCGCGGACGTTGTCACACGTCCGCGCCTGTTTTTTTCGCATTTTGCCGCAGAAAGGAGCGATTCTATGGGCGCTGTCCGAAAATGCAAGCACGTGCTGCTACTGATCGCCGCGTTCGGCGTTACCGAAGAAGCGCTAACGCTTGGGAAAGCCCGGGCGGAACGTGAATTCGGCCCAATTGCACGAGAGAGCGCAACCTATCGTTTCGACGACTTTACCGAATACTACGCGAAAGAAATGGGAGACGCGCTCCCCAAGCGTTTCTGGGTCTTTGAACGACTTGTCGACCCTGGCGAGCTCGCTACAATCAAGCTCAAAACAAACGCGTGGGAAGAAGAGATCGGCGCGCAACTCTACGCGCAAGAACGCGTCCCTACGTCGCGCCCCCTCAACCTTGATCCCGGCTATATCGAACTCGGTAAACTCATTCTTGCGTCTACCAAGGATCATGCGCACCGTATCTACCTGCGCGACGGAATCTTTGCAGAAACAACGCTCATGTACACGAAGAAACGCTGGCAGGCGCTCCCGTGGAGCTATGCCGACTATCAGGACGCGAAGAATCAGGAATTCTTCTCACAATGCCGCGAGTATCTTAAAAGACGATACCAAGAAGAAACGCCGGAGAACGCGTAAGCTCTCATTCTACGTCGGGAAGCGCCTTGCGCAACTCCTCTGCAAGTTCCGCGACCGCTTCCTCGCGCGTTTTATACGCTTCGCCGGAAATCAGCGAAGCGCCGGGCAATCTCCGCCAGTCGACGCTCGCGAGTCCAGTGGTCGATCTTGTCGAGTTGAGCGTCGAATAATTGGGATTGCGCGCGTATTTTTCGAGCGTCCGCATCAGCGAGGGAACGTCAATGGTCGACGGTTGCGCCAAAATCGTCGCGGGCATGGCGTCCTCCATAGCTTTCCCTCGGGTTTGCAGCTTTCGCACCAGTTCGATTCCACGAGAAGTCAGCGCGTCGACGACT
>CACYBR010000465.1 GCA_902772705.1 uncultured Planctomycetota bacterium | reverse complement strand
GAAGAAGCGGTTGGTTCGTTCTTTTGAAGATCGTTCCATATTGCACGTTTATTGTCCTTGGGATACTAATGGTCGCCCTGAGCGTCATGCACGTCAACGAGCCCGGCGAGGTAGCGGAGAAAAGCGTTCTGATGGACACACGGCTCTTCCAATCGCTTATTTGGCTTTATTTAGCGGGTAAGTTTGTACTGGCGATTTTGTCCAGTTTTCCGGGGCATAACGGAGCGAATCGATACGGCGAGGCGCCAGTGAAGCATGTTCGGTAGATAGCTCGGCACGTTTCGGGAAAAGAACCAGCCTGACAGAGGCGTTGCCTTTGTTGTGCGGACAGGAGGAATTTCGGTGAATTGTTCGAATTGTGGCGCGGAGTTTCGCGACGATCTCGCTTTTTGCCCTGATTGCGGAGCCCCTGTCGCTGGAACAGAGGAGGCGATCAATCTCTTCGCGACAGAAACCCAGCATGAAAATAGTCGGCGCTTCGACATTAACGCGCCTGATATTCCGGGCTTTGGCGGGGCGGTTGCGACCTGCTTTCGCAAATATTTTTGTCTTCGCGGTCGTGCAAGTCGTTCCGAATACTGGCGCTGGGTTCTGTTTGTTGTTTTGACGTACTGGCTCCCCTTTTGGGAAGGGAGGGGGCTTCTGCGTACGGACGTCGTTTTGGGACGAACGCTTTTGATTGCGTCGTCAATACTGTGGCTGGTTTGTTTTATTCCGGGAATTTGCGTTGGAGTGCGCCGGCTCCATGATATAGGAAGAAGCGGCTGGTTCATTCTATTGAGGGTCGTTCCATTGTCCATGTACGTATTCATACTTATTCTTGGGGGAATTACGATATGGAGCGCTCACGGCCTGCCCGAGGAATATCTTCCTGAGGCATATATCAGAAGGGTTTGGTCGAGGACAATAACGCTCCTGTTATTAACGTGTTGTCTGTTATTCGTCGGAAAGTTCATTCTGGCGGTTCTAGCCTGTCTTCAGAGTCAGAAGGGCGACAATAAGTACGGGAAAGAGCCCGTCAAACGTATTCGTTAGACCAGGGCGCGTATTTGCGAAAAACGAGGGCTTCTTCTTTTCGTGCGTCAGCGTTCGAAAACCGACAATGAGGAAATAGGGAAATGTACTGTTTGAATTGCGGCGCGGAGAATCACGAGGAGAGTATTTTTTGCACGAATTGCGGCGCGAAGTTGGAGACGACGAATCCCTTCGGGGTCGGAACTCAGTTCATAGAGAACCGAGCAAGTAGGAGGAGCTTGAACAGGAGCTTGAACAGCGATTTTGTCGAAGTTTCCGAGCCAGTTCCGCAAACGCTCGGCGCCGCGGTCAAGGTCTGTTTTCGCAAATACGCCTCGTCTCGCGGTCGAGCAAGCCGGCGAGAATTCTGGTTTTGGCAGCTGTATTGTCTGCTGACGATTGTTTTGCCGATAGCGGTCGGCGTCGTCATGATATCTTCCTCTTTGTGGGAAGACGTTACAACGCTGGCAGGGACGATCGTCGTCGCGTTGGCGGTTTTGAATCTGCTGATCTGCATATTGCCAAGCGTTATGGTCTTTTTCAGACGTTTGCACGATTGCAATTCGCAGGGACTGTGGATATTGGCGTTCATGTTTCTGGGGCCAATGACGTCAGGTTTCGTCGCCGCCATTGTCGGTCTTTGTCTTGAATTATTATTGGGATATAATCCAAACGACGTGACGCCTCCCGTCGCTGTTGCGCTCGTGTTAGTCAGTTATGCCTTGCTCTTTGTCGCAGGATTGTATTACATACTCGCGCCCGGAACCGACGGACCGAATCGGTTTGGACTACCGCCGAAAAGGGAGAAAGCGGCGTCGAACGAACATGATCTTCCTCCTGTTATTGACCAGAAATAGCGTTCTTTCTAAAACTCGTTCTTTGCAGGCGGGAGTAAAAACTGTCGACGTGAAACAATCGAATGAACAGGGCCCCGGTTCGTGGTTGCGAGCCGGTTATTTTGAACGCCGCAGGAAAATGGAGGAGATTTGATAATGATCTGTCCTGAGTGTGGACAAACCGTAGACAATTCCGATCAATTCTGCGACTTTTGCGGAAGGAAGCTGGACGCTTCGTATGAGGAACCTAATCCCTTTGCGATCGGAACGCAGCCGTCGACGTCGTACGCCGAGAATTACAGCTCTTCGGCGCCGGATATTCCAGGGTTCGGAGGGGCGATTAAGACCTGCTTTACAAAGTATGCGAGGTTTAGCGGGCGCGCCAGCCGCTCCGAATTCTGGTATTGGCAACTTATGCGCCTGTCGGTCTATCTCGTAATTTTCCTGTTGCTGGAAGTTGAGGAGGACGAAGAGAGCGTTCCGACGCTCGTGCTTGTTTGCATCTTCTGGTTCTGGATTCTTGCAACATTTCTTCCAAATCTGGCGGTATGGGTTCGTCGACTCCATGATACGGGACGATCAGGGCGGTGGATGC
The DNA here is from genome assembly GCA_902772705.1 of uncultured Planctomycetota bacterium. Classification (GTDB taxonomy): domain Bacteria; phylum Planctomycetota; class Planctomycetia; order Pirellulales; family Thermoguttaceae; genus RUG369. Next base: position 1,699 of record CACYBR010000465.1, on the reverse strand, counting down.
TGCTTCCGGTATTCCCTTTCGCCTCAGGGATAGGCCTTGCGTTGTTTGTGGATGCAGTGGGATTCTTTTTCGTCGAATTGGGCTTGTTAGTTCTCGCTGGAACAATATTATTATTTATTGTCCTTTTTGTTTTTGCGGCCTTGCCGAGTTTTCCCGGATCCAACAAGTACGGGCTTCAGCCGGCGCGGCGCCGACAATGAAGAAGAATCGAGTTTCTTTGCGAGAGGCGGCGTGGAGAATTACTGTTTCAAACACGCCGTTTGAAGCGTAATAATAATTGACGCGGGATGGACGGTTAAATAGAATGAACTCGACGTCGGCTCGCGACTGCGAGCCGGTTATTTTGAATGCCGCGAGAAAAAGGAGATTTGTAATGATCTGTCCAAAATGTGGTCGTACAGTGGACGATTTCAGCAGGTTCTGTGAAAATTGCGGAGCGGAATTGGGCGCGCCGTCTAACGGTCCGAACCCGTTTGCGGTCGGCGCACAGACGGAATCAGCGTATGCCACGAATTTCAGTTCTGTCGCGCCGGATATTCCCAATTTTTTCGGCGCGATCAAGACTTGTTTTTCGAAGTATGCGACGTTTAGCGGTCGTGCCAGCCGTTCCGAATATTGGTATTGGATTCTTTTGGTTTGTCCGATTAACTACTTTTCGAACAATCATATTGATAGACTGGTAAAAAACGGCTTTACCGTGACAGCGCTTGAGCTTGTTATTGTAGCGCTCGCCGTACTGTGGGCGCTCGTGGTGTTGCTTCCGGGACTTGCGGTGCAGGTTCGCCGCCTTCATGATACGGATCGGTCTGGATGGTGGATTTTGTTATATTTGGTTCCATTCGTTGGGTGGCTGGTTCTTTTGCTTTTTAATGTAACGGCGAGTACTGAGGGTCCCAACAGGTATGGGCTTCAGCCGGTAAAACGCAGATGACGTCAAACGACATGTTATAACTGCGATCCGCTCTTTTCTTTGAGATATTCGACGTATCCATTCGTTTTTTCTCCGTCGTCAGAAACTGCGTAACGCGGTTTTGACGGCGGTTTTGTTTATATTGACGCCGCGATTCTTTTTTACGCCCCCCATTAACATGTCTTCGCCATGAGTTAGAATGCACTAACAATTAAAGCCCGTGACAGCGTTTACGCCACAAACCGAGACGAGGCGGCGATTTCAGATTGTCCTATTCGTCTGGATTGACCGATCGTCCGTTTATCGGGAAGGATTCAAGACGTTTTGGAACGAGGGACTATCGACCTGCGTTGAACCGTCGTTGTCGGCGGTTCTTTTCGAAGACGTCGTTTGGGAGCCGCGTTAAACGCGCCTCCGTATTTTGGAACAGGAATATGAAATCAATTAAAAAAGCCTGTCTTTATCTCCATCGATACTGCGGTTGGCTCGTTGGCGTCGTTTTTTTGATTCTGTGCGTGACGGGATGTCTCCTTGCTATACAACCTGAGATTGAATATTGGGTCGAACCGTCGCGCTTTACGGTTCCTGAACATTCCGGCGAAACGATGAAGACGGCGGGTCAGCTCGTCAAGACGTTTGAAAAGCTCGAGTCGGAATCCTTTGCCGAGCCGACAACAGTCCATGTTCAGCGGCTTCAGACCTCCTCTAATCCTCGTAAAACGTGGTACGCTCTCGTTTCCGCGCGGAACGACAAACAGACGTGGGCGTATATCGCGTACGTCGATCCTT
>CACYBR010000464.1 GCA_902772705.1 uncultured Planctomycetota bacterium | reverse complement strand
GTTTCCGTGATGGGAGGCGCGTTTGCGATCGACGAAAGCGCCGCCGACTATGCGAAACATCGCGAATGGAATATCATTTGCGACGTTCCCGCCGCGCAAAAGCTTGTCCGGGAATGGCCGACGGAAATCGTCTTTTCAGGCTATGAAATTGGCGACCGCATCCGCATGAACCCCGTCAATTTGAAAAACGACTATTCCGGTCGTTCGAAGATTTTGCACGACTCCTTCGGATACTGGACCGCGAAGAACACGAAGGAGGGGTTTGATCATCGCCGTCCGACGTGGGATCTTACCGCCGTCCTTTTCGTCATGCGCCCAGAATCGGGCAGGGGTTACTATACGCTTTCCGAACCAGGAGACGTTGAGTTCGACGACGACGGCGTCACGCGCTTTACGCCGAACCCGGAAGGAAAGCGCCGTTGCTATCTGCAAGACGAGGCGGCGCGCGTTCGCGTCGGCGAGGCGTTTGTCAATTTGTGTTCGGAACCATGAAAAATCCTCTTCACGCGCGCTCTCTGATGAAATCCGACCTGTTTTTCGTTGTTTTTGCGACGTCGCTTGTCTTTATATTCTGCGGCGCTCTTCGCGCGGCTGAAGGCGAGCTCCTTGACGTTCGCGATTCCGCCGCCGACGCGATTCCCGTGATTCTCGATACGGATATCGGCGGCGATATCGACGACTCGTTCGCGCTCGCGCTACTCCATAACTTCGAATCGCGCGGCGTCTGCAAACTCATCGGCGTTACGACGACCGACGTCAATCCCTCCGACGTGGACTATGTCGCGGCGTTTAACGCGAATTTTGGGCGTCCGGAGATTCCCGTCGGGATCGGGGCCGGACGCAAAGACGGCTCTTATCTTTTGAGGGTTACGTTGCAAAAGGACGCGCAGGGCGCGCTTGAATATCCCATTCCCGACGGTTTTAAAGCGCGCGAGGCGGTTCCGCTTCTGCGCGAGCTGCTCGCCGCCGCCGAGGATCGTTCCGTCGTGATTGTTCTGCTCGGTCCGTGCTCCAATCTCGCGGCGCTCCTGGATTCGTCGGCGGACGCCGCGTCGCCGCTTACCGGGCGCGAACTCGTCGAGAAGAAGGTTCGGCTCCTTTCCATGATGGGGGGCGCGTTTGCGGTCGACAAGACCGCCGAGAATTATGCGACGCATCGGGAATGGAACATTGTCTGCGATATTCCGTCGGCGCAAAAGCTCGCGCGGGAATGGCCCGGCGAGATCGTGTTCTCGGGCTACGAGGTCGGAGACCGCATTCGCATCAATCCCGTCAATTTGAAGCGCGACTATTCCCGGCGTGCGAAGATAATTCACGACGCCTTCGGATACTGGGCGGCGGAGAATACGGACGAAGGCTTCGACCATCAACGTCCGACGTGGGGACTGACGTCTGTTCTCTTCGTCCTGCGACCCGAGGAGGGGAGGGATTATTACACGCTCTCCGAGCCGGGCGACGTCGACTTTGACGACGACGGGATCACGCGTTTCACGCCGAACCCAGAAGGAAAGCGCCGCTGTTTTCTTGTCGACGAGGTTCAGCGCGCAAGGGTCGGCGAGGCGTTTGTCAATTTGTGTTCGGAACCGTAAAAAAACTCCCTCCGAAGGGGAGGGAGTCTCGTGGAAGCGTTTGAGTTATACCGCCGCGAGGAACGCCGAAACCGGGGCGTCTCGCGGCGTTTGGCGTATTACAGGGAGTCGCCCTGTTTGAACGGCTGAGTCCACGCGGAGTCGGCGGAGAGGGGCGACCTGTCGTAACTGGTTCCGTGGTAGCAGCATCCAGCGTCGACGCGGTATCCTTTCGCGCGGACGTAGAGATCGTCCGGTTTAAGCGTGTAGCTTCCTTCAAGCCCGTCGACCGTTTCGAGCGTTTTCCCGAGTTCTTTGGACCAACATTCGACGGAGCGCGGCGGACGACCGTCGGAGCCGTCGATTTCGAGAACTTTATACGAGTCGTCGAAATCTTTTTTGGTTCCGACGAATTCGATACGATACTTTCCTTCGACCAGAGGATCGAGCTTGACCTCGAGCGTCCTGCCGTCGAAATGGACGTGGGCAAATTCCAGCCCCGTCGAAATGTAGGACGCGCCCTGATTCATGGCGTCGAAAATGGCGCCAATTTCCAGCGCGTTGGCGCGTACCCGGGTCCAGCTGTGGAACGGCGCGTAATCGTCCCTGAAGACGCCATGACTGTCGTCTGTTCCCGTCGCGTAAAGGAGCGGCTGCTCGTCTCGTGCGCGGCAGGCGTTGACGATATCCCAGAGCTGTTCCGGCGTCCACGCTTCGGGAAGATACTGCCACGACGTGTTGTTGTTCGTGACTTCCATGAAGCGAATTCCGGGACGTTCGAGAACGTAGCTCGGCTGAATGTTGTAATATTGCCACATCGGGTGGTTGAGCGTGTAGAGATACGGCTTGTCGGCGTCGGCGTAGGTCTCGAGCGCCTTGTCGTAAGTCGCGCTGACGAGATTCTTGATGCTCGGGTCTTCAATGAAGAAGGTTTTGTCCACGTTGAGAAGATTGACGTGAACGTTCTGCGCGGTCATTTCATAACCGCGGATCATGAGGAATTTGCCCTTTTCCTCAAATTGGGCGGACAACTCGTCGTCGGTCTTCATGCGGACATAAACGCCGTCTTTCGTTTCCTTGAGCGTTACGGAATCCTCGCCAAAGAGCTCCCGCGCGCGCTTAACGTCCGCCTCGACGAGGTTCGGCCAGGCGTAAGAGGGCGCGATCCGCTTCCAGAACGACGATTCGCCGTCGAAGAGCGTCAGGTCGCTCGGCGTGTAGTTCATGGCGAATCCGGTAAAACGAAG
>CACYBR010000463.1 GCA_902772705.1 uncultured Planctomycetota bacterium | reverse complement strand
GGGTCGGAGCCCTGGTCGAGTTCCGGACCGCGGTCGTCGAAGAGCGACGGAGGGTCGAAGCAGACGTCGAACGCGGAGAAGTCGTAGTCGAAGTCTGCCAGCTCCTGCGCGAGCGCCTCGTAGTCCCAGTCTGATTTCTCGTGCAGCTTATTGTCGAGCAGCCGGTACGCGCGAATCGCGTCGTCGCTCAGGTCGTCCGCCGAAACGCACGGAACCGACTCGAGCCCGAGCTGCTTCGCCGCCTCATAGCGCGTGTGACCGCATACGATTACGCCCGACGCGTCCACGACGAGCGGCTGACGGAACCCGAATCTGCGAATCGACTCCGCGACCGCGTCGATCGCGCTTGCGTAACGACGTGGATTGCCCGGGTAGGGCGTGATTTCCGCCGTCTTTCGTTCCATAATTTTCATGGCGTCTCCTTAACATGGTTTAAACCGAGTCGTTATAACGCGAGCGGAGTACTGGCGATCGAGCCTCCTCCGTCGTCGAGCGAATCGAACGAGCCGAGTCGTCCGATCAATCTTCGCGCCATCGTGCATACGAGCGTCGTCGAGTCGTTCGCGCGGAAGGACGCGGCGATCCCGGCGATTTCAGCGCGCGAGACGCCGAGCGCAACGAGCGATTCCGCGGCGCCGCCCGAATGGAGCAAGCTCCAGAGCGCCTGTTCGCACAGCGCCGCGACGATTCGCGGTCGCCATTTTCGCGCGCCGTCCGCCGCGACATAGAGCGCGTCGCTCGTGAATTGACACGCGGAGTCCAGGACGAGCGCGGCGTGCGCGAGCGCGCGTCTCTTCTCGTCGTCGCCCGCGCGCGACCACGCGTCGCTATGCGGACGCGCCGCGAAATACGCTTCCGCCTCGTCGAGCGACGCGCAAAGTTCAGGCGTCTCCGCCATGGCGCGCTCCTTTCTCCGGCGCCGCGGCGACCCGGCGCCAGACCCCGGCGTCGGGATCCTCGCGAACGTGGAACCGTTTCTCAAATTGCGCGATCGCCTCGTCGACCGGCGCGTCCTCCGGAAGCTCGTAGATTCTCAGCTCGCCGTCCGCTTCATAGAGAATCCGGCGCGCGAGGAACCGCCGGGCGTTGCGCGCGGAATCGCGGTCGTGTCGTCTCCTCGTCATACCAGGACCTCCGACGACGCTCGGAGCCCCGAGATTCGGCACAGCGCCTGCTTCGCGTTCTTGAACTCCGCCGTATATTCCCCGAGGAGGATGGCGCGACGCCCGTCGACGCCGGGGGTCGACGCGGGCTCCGTATGCAGCGCGCGGCCGGCGAGCGGCACGAGCGCGAACCCCCGGGAATCGCAGACCCAGACGTCCGTGTCCGGAATCGACGGCTCGACGACGACCTTCATCGTGGCGCCGCCCGCCGACGTTACGAACGAGTCGACGAACCGCCCCGCTTCCCGCGAGTTCTGCGGAACCTGGACCTGCGACGCCATGAACGTCGAGATAACCTGCGCCTGGCCCGCGCCGCAAACGATCGTGTCGGGCAGACAGCCGGCGTCGAGCACGTCCTGCGCCGCGCGGTTGATCAGCGCCATCGAGAGCGGGGGCGTTCCCGTCTGAGGTCGCGCGAGCCCGCCGGTCTGCGTTCCGAAATAATAGAGACCGCCCATCGCGCCGGGCTCCGTCGCGGTTCTGCGCGTCCTGACGCCAAAGACGAGCGCGGCGTTGATTCTGCGCACAATCGCGTCCGTGGCGTACTCGAGCTGCGTCGTGATCGCGTTCTCCATCCCCGCCTGGCTGACCGCCTCCGCCGTGCCGGTGAGCGCGACGTCGCCGCGGAAGATCTGCGTGCAGTTCGATTCCGCCTGAGACTGCATGAAGAAATTCTCGCCGGAGGCCGACCCTTCCTGAATCGGTCTGGAATCAAAGACGAGCGTTCCTTCGTCGGGCGCGAGGAACGCAGCGTCGGAGCCTGCGACGCGTACGGCGACGATCGTGGAGGCGGAGACGCTCGCGACGCGCATGACGCCATGGTCTCCGAGGATGTGGAAGAGGTCGCCCGGCGCCCAGCCGTTCGGGTCCGTTACCGTAAAGGTCGACTCGGAGCCGCTTTCTGCGAGCGCGGAATAGCTTTTCGTTTTGGGCGCGTCGAGACCTTCGAGCCAGAAATGCTCGGTCGCAGTCGCGACGCGTTTGGGACCGCCCTCGCCGGGTCCGCGCCGCGTCGGAAAGAGCCTGATGAGGCGCGGAGTCTGAGCCGCGCGCCATGACAGGACGTCCGAAAGATCGATCCGGACGTTGAGAAGATCGTTAGTCGAAACAGTCATAATTCAACTCCTGTATGATGGTTAAGCGAAATAATCATGAGCGGTTCCACGAATCAGCGCGCGGCGCGTAGCGGACGACGTCGTCGAAATCGCCGCGTTCGAGCGCGTTCTGAAAGCGTTCGCGCGCTCCGAACGCGTCGCGCTCCGAGCCGGGGTCGGCGGCGCCGCCGCGCGAACGATTGAGCCAGTGCGGGGAGAGCGCGAGCTCTTCGCGGAGGACCTCCGAGACGAGCTTCGAATCCTCCGTGACGGCGATTCCGTCCTCGTTGACGCGGAACATCGGAGCGAGACGCTTGACGTCGCGCATCGCGGTTTCGCAGCAATCGAGTCTTCGCGCGGCTTCGACGAGCTGCCGTTCGATTTCGCGCCTCGTTTCGCGCTCCTTGTATCGCGCGTTCTCCTCGCGGAGCGGCGCGAGCTGCGCTTCGAGCGCGGCGACCTTGCTCTGCGACGCGCTCGCCTGCTGCGCGTAACGGTTCAGCGTCGCCTGAACGTCTTCAGGGCTTCGCGCCGCGTTCCTGAGCCTTTCGAGCTCTGCGGCGATCGTCGCGCGTTCCTGATCCGCCTGGGCGAGCTTCGATTCGAGCTCGTCGCCTCGTTTTCGCGCGCGTTCGAGCCCCCGGGTCGCGGTTTCGCAACGACGTTTCAAGGCGTCGCGTTCGTCGTCGACGAGTCGCCAGACGGCGCCGCGCTCGCCGTCGTCGCGCTGCGAGATCGCCGATTCGACCGCGCTCAGAAGCTCCTCGCGCGAACTGTATTCGTCAAAAATACCCATTTCCTCCCTCCATAACGTTAGTGGCAAACTGTCAGCCGCGGCTCTGACGTCCCCGGCGACTCATTATCGAAAAGAGCGCGGCGGTTATTCTCATTTTTTAGACCGCCGGCGTCGCGTCGTCGATTTTTGCGAATATTGGCGCCGCGGCTGGCGATAATCACGGCGCATGAACGTTATCAACGACGATAAGAAAGGAGACGGTATGAAGCTCAAGACAACGAGATTGGCGCGCGCGGTCGCCGCGTCGATTCTGATCATGGTTGCGACCGGCTGGAACGCGGAGGCGGGCGAACCGTCGGCGCGGTATCGTTCGCGCTACGTGACGGCGACCGGCCTGAACGCGGAGGCGATTGAACGCGAATGCGACGCTATTGTCGAACGGCTCTGCGCGCGATATGGGACGCCGGCGCGGTGGCGGACGTTCCGCGTTCGGGTCGAGCCCCGGGCAGGGGGCGCGATCGCGGGCTATACGCTGTATTCGGAGCCCAACGTGGTCGAGGTCGTCTCGTTCCGGAGCCTCGAAGAGTCGCGCGGAAGCGTTCTCGATCATGAAATGACGCACGCGTTCTTCTTCTATCTTCTGGGCTCGAACTTCGACCTGCTGGTGAACGAAGGACTCGCGCAGAATTCGGAATATCGCGAACGCGCGCGACTGCGCGACCAGGTCTGGCGGCGATATAGCGCGGGCGAGTTTCTGCCGCTGAGCGCGCTGTACGGACGGAACGAATACGACGGGGCGGCGCTGCTCTACACGGAGGGCTTCAGCGTCGTCGATTTCCTCGTCGGTCGCGGCGGCTCGCGGTGGTTCGCGGAGTTCGTCGCGTATCTTACGCACGACGCGCGCGACGTGGAGGACGCGCTGAGCGCGTTCTACGGCTACGCGACGCTCGACGAGCTCGAACGCGACTGGCTCGAGTACGTTCGCGCGGGTCAGGCGCGTTCGTCGACCCGCCGCGTCGCGCTTTTCTACAACGAAACGCAATCTCAGAAAGGAACGCAAGAATGAAAAAGACGAAATTCAGAATGAAGACGCGCGGCGTTTACGCGACCGCCGCGCTTGTCGCGCTTGTCGCCGGCGTCGTCGCGCGTCATGGCGGCGCGCTTGTCGCGGCGAACGCGCCCCGGGACGCGCTCGTCGTGTACCCGGCCTCGGCGACCTCGAAGAGCCCCGAGACGGTCGCGGCGCTTCCGCCGGCGATCCGCCCTGTTCCGGAGACGGGCGATTACGATCCGGAGACGCCGCTGGGGCAGGTTCGCACGATCGTCGAGACGCTGCGCCGGCTCCGCGAGGGTCAGCAGGAGGGGACGCAGTCGCTTTCGTCGCGCGTCGAGCGGTTGGAGGCGTCGACGTCGACGAAATTGGACGAGCTTCGCGCGGCGCTCGACGCGAATACGAGCAGGCTCGCGACGCTCGAGACGGCGGTCGCGCAGGGACCGAGCCGCGCGCGGACGCCTGCGCCGCGTGCGACGGAGCCGTCGCCGCGTCCGTCGTTCGCGTTCTGGCGCGCGATGGCGCTCGCGCTCGCCGCGCTGCTCCTTTGGGACCGCGTTCGTCGCCGCGAGCTCGGCGCGACGTCGTCGGACCGTACGTCTCGCTGATTCGGGAGGGCTGCGCGATGGCGACGATCTATTTCAGCAACACGGCGGATTCCGGCGACGGCTCCTTTCGCGCCGCGCTGGAGTCGGCGACGGAGTCGGACGTCGTCGCTCCCGATCCGACGGTCTTTCGTCGGGGCGAACGCGCGACGATCGCGCTCTCGACGTACGTGCCCGTCGTGAAGTCGACGACGCTCGTCGCGGGCGCGTCGCGGCCCCGGCTTGCGAGCGCGTCCGGGATAACGCTCTACGCGCGAACAGGGGGCGCGTTTCTGCGCGTCGACGGCTTTGAGTTTGTCGGGCGCGTGATCGCGTATTTTCCGGAATCGAGCTTTACGCGCTGTCTTTTCGCGGGGAACGCGGAGTCGGCGCACCTCGTCCAGGGGGTCGGAGGCGCGTCGATCTCGCTGACCGACTGCATCGTGGTCGGCTCGAAGCGCTCGGGAATCTACGCGACGGGCGCCGACTCCGCGCTGACGCTCACGCGGACGACGGTCGCGGGCTGCGTTCAACGCTGCGCGATCAGTTCGTCGACGGCGTATTCCGCGATCGATTCGATCGTGGATCCCGTCTGCTCGGAATCGGGCTTTGCGTCGGCGCCGCCGGACGACCTCGTGGACGGAGACGGCGCGCTTCCGTGGGAGGAATGGAACCTCGCGCCGGT
>CACYBR010000462.1 GCA_902772705.1 uncultured Planctomycetota bacterium | reverse complement strand
GTCCTTTTTATGGGTAGGTAGCTCAGTTGGTAGAGCACAGGACTGAAAATCCTGGTGTCGGCGGTTCGATCCCGCCCCTGCCCATTTTTCTTTTTCTTGGCTCGGATTATCTCCTTCCACCTCCTTGTTCCCCCTCTTGTTTTGGCATTTTTGCTGTATACTAACACGGTAGTTTGTTTGCATGTACGAACGACGCGTTCGTACTTCGTTGAACCCGTCGTGTTAACGAGGTCGGCAGGTAGGATTTAACCGCGCTTCCTTCACGCACGCTTAGCTTTTTAGATAGTTATGAGCCGCCTTTTCGTCAATCAATTCAAAGAAAACGAGATTGTTTCTGAAATATATCGTTTAAGAGAAAAATCCCTCCGCCTGAATAAACGCGGTTCCTTTTATATGCAGTTCAATATCAGCGATCGAACTGGTTCTGTTACAGCCTTCTTCTGGAACGCGACTGAAGAATTCGCTCAGAAATTCGAAGAAGGGGACTTTGTCTTTGTTGACGGGACCGTTCAGCTGTTTCAGGGCAAGCTTCAGGTTATAGCGCGAAGGCTCGCGAAAGTCGATTCGATCGACGTATGCGTCGAGGATTTTACAGAAGCTTCCGGAAAGGACGTCGGCGCGCTGGAAAAACGCCTGCGCGAAATCCTTGGAGAGATAACCAACGCGTCTCTCGCCGCCCTGGTGGACGCGTTTCTGAAGGACGAGGCCTTCCTGACGCGCTTTGTCCGTTCCTTTGCCGGCGTCCGGTTGCATCACGCGTATCCCGGAGGACTCCTCGAACATACCGTCTCCATGATGGAACTTGCGCGCTTTGTCGGCAGACAGTATTCGGAGATCGTCGATTCTGAACTGCTCCTTGTTGGCGCGTTCCTTCATGACGTCGGTAAAACGATCGAACTCTCCGACGATCCCGTCAATCCTGTATACAGCGACGAGGGACAGGCGCTTGGTCACCTGTTTCTCGGCGCGGAGCTCGTTTCACGCAAAATTGCCGAAGTCGAAGCGGCGACTGGCGAACCCTTTGAGCCGATGCTCGCGCTCAAAATCAAGCATATGATCCTCTCGCATCATGGCGATCCTGAGTTCGGGTCCGCGAAGGTCCCGATGACTCGTGAGGCTATCGCGCTCCATCTGATTGACTCGCTCGACGCTAAACTCAACGAGTTTCAGAAATTTATCAAAGACGATCCCAATTTCGACAAGCGGTGGACGAACTACAACGTTTCGCTTGAGCGCAAGTTGCTTAAGTAGGACTAACGTCGATCCTGTTTTCTTCGACGAGGGAGGTTATGATGAAATCCCACAGTACGACTATTTTGAGCGTCCGAAAGGATGGAAAGGTCGCCATCGGCGGCGACGGACAGGTTACTTTTGGGTCTTCCATTATGAAGTCGGATACCCGGAAGATCCGCAAACTCCTCGACGGCCAAGTCATTTCGGGTTTTGCAGGCTCGACCGCCGACGCTTTTGCGCTTATGGAGCGTTTCGAGGGACGGCTCAAGGATTACCCTGGCAATATTACGCGCGCGGCGCTTGAACTCGCTAAGGAATGGCGCACAGATCGCGCGCTCCGAAAGCTTGAGGCGATGATGATCGTCGTTTCGAAGTCGGAGACGCTCCTGCTTACCGGGAACGGCGACGTTGTTCAGCCGACCGACGGAATCGCCGCGATCGGCTCGGGCGGCAATTACGCCATGGCGGCGGCAAAGGCTCTTCTGGCGCACACGGAGCTTTCGGCGAAGGAAATCGTCGCCGAGTCTTTGCGGATCGCGTCTGAAATCGATATCTACACCAACTCCAACATCATAGTAGAGGAACTTGCATGAGTGAGTTTACTCCCCAGGAAATCGTCGAACAGCTTGACAAGCATATTGTCGGTCAGAAAAGCGCCAAACGCGCTATTGCCGTCGCAATTCGCAATCGCTGGCGTCGTCAGCGCGTCGACGAATCGATGCGCGACGAAATTGCTCCGAAGAACGTCATGATGATTGGTCCGACTGGCGTCGGTAAGACCGAGATTGCGCGCAGAATGGCGGCGCTCACGGGCGCTCCTTTCGTCAAGGTGGACGCGACGAAATACACGGAAGTTGGCTACCATGGCAGCGACGTTGAATCGATGGTTCGCGAACTTATCGAGAATGCGTTGAGCATGGTGCGCGACGCGGAACGTAAAAACCACGAGGAGAAAGCGACGGAGGCCGCCGAGAAACGCCTTGTCGACGCGCTCGTGGCAAAATACCTCAATGAAGACAAGACTCTTGACGAGTATGGCGATCCTTCAGACGACGTTGGAAAGGACGACGTTGACGACTCGGATTCCAACGCGGCAGAGAAGGCGCCCGAATCGCCCCCGTTTACTCCTCCGAGCTTTGAGGAAGCGATGACCGCCTTCAGCAAGATCAACGTCGATTATTCGAGTCCCGAATGGATGAAAGAGGTTTCCAAAACGATTGAATCGCTCTTTAAGCCTTCCAACGGCGTTCAGGACGTTCCGAAGAAAGATAATCTGATAGAGAAAACCGAAACAAGTTCGAGTAAAGAAGACGCCGTCCGGGAACGCGAAAAGAAAGCGAAACGTTTGCGTCCCCGCGTTAAACGAGCGCTTGAACAAGGTAAGCTCGAAGACGAGACCCTCGAGATTGATCGTCGTTCCACGTCGAGTCGGTTAAGGATTCTTATGCCCGATCCTCAGGACTTCATGTCCTCCGACATGCTTTCCGATTTTCTGACGAGCCGTCGTCCGCGTCAAACCGATCACAAGACGACGGTCGCGCAAGCGCGCAGGATCTTCTTTGACGACGAACTCGACAAACTCCTTGACGAGGATAAGATTCGTGAACGCGCTGTGAAGCTTGCCGAGGATCTGGGCGTCATCTTTATTGACGAGATCGACAAGATTGTCGGCGCCGAGACAAAACAGGCCGACGTTTCGCGAATGGGCGTCCAGCGCGACCTCCTGCCGATTGTCGAAGGCACGACGATCCGCACGCGCTACGGACTCTTCTCGACGAAGCATGTGCTTTTTATCGCCGCAGGCGCTTTTCACCGCGTCAAACCCAGCGATCTTACGCCGGAGTTTCAGGGGCGTTTTCCGATTCGCGTTGAGCTTTCCGACCTCAAGAAGGAAGACTTCGTTCGAATTCTGACCGAGCCGAAAAACGCGCTGACGCGTCAGTATGTCGCGCTCATGAAGACGGAGAATATCGAGCTTGTCTTTGAGCCGGACGCGATCGAAACAATCGCCGAATACGCAGAGCAGGCGAACCTCACGACGCAGAATATCGGGGCTCGGCGCCTCTATACGATTATGGAACGCCTGCTCGAAGACCTGAATTTTGAAGCCGCGAGCATGAAGCTTGGGCGCGTTGTTATTAACGGCGCGTATGTCAGAGAAAAAATCGACGTTATCGTTAAAAACGAGGACCTCAGCAAGTTTATCCTCTGATTTAAAACGTGCGTGCCTCAAAACGAAACGCGTCCCTCCCGAATCGGGAAGAACGCGTTTCGTTTTTTATCCTGCGTAAAACAACACGATCATTCAAGACTGACCGAATCGGGACCAATCAGGTAGAGAACGCCCGGCGCGACGTTGATCTTTGCGCCGTTTTTCGGCTTGATCGTCTCGTTTCCGAGATAATCGAACGCTTCTTTTACGGAACCGCTGAACGTAAGCGTCTTTTCTTCGGTCGAACGCGAGGTCCAGAGCGCCCAGCCCTTCATTCCATCCGGACGGTCCCACGACACGACGACGTCCTCTTCCTTGAGGTCCTGTCCGCTTTGTTTTGAACCGGCAGGGCGCGCCTTTGTCAACGCCGACAGCGCATAGTACGCCGGCTTGGGGTCGAGTTTCTGCCCAACGACGCCAAAATGATGCTCCGGGTCCTTCGGATCGCGTTGTGGCGCCTGAAATTCGTACCAGAAGAAACGCTCGACGCCGGCGGCGAAAGCAAGAAGATACGCCTGTGAAAGGAAGACCGCCTGGTCCGCGACCGTCGAGACGTTCGTGTTCGTGCCGTCGTGGTCGGAGACTGAGTTGACGACGACCGCTCCCTTGTAGTCGCTGTTGAGATCGTAAATACACGCCGCAACGCCGCAAAAGGTTTCGTTGCGACCTTCAATGAGCGCGATCATTCTGTCGCCGTCCTTGAGCGCTTTGTCGTCGAAGAATCGCGTCGCTTCATGAACCGGGAAGAATCCGTCAAACGCGTTGGTTCCCTTTGTGGGCTTAAAATCGACGCTCTCCGCCGCGACGACCGCTCGGAGACTCTCGGGCACGTTTTCACGGGTCCACCACGCGTACCATGACATATGGAGCTTCTGCATCTGTTCGCCGAATTTCGGATTGTTTGCGCCCTGACGGTATTGTCCTGTCTTCTCGTCGATCCAGCACTCGTAATAGAGAGGAACGCCGCCGTTAAGAACGAGCGTTCCACCTTCCTTGACGAATTCGGCGACCGCGTCGAAGCAGTCGGAGGGGAAGGTTTCGCTTGGCGGCATGACGAGCATATCGACGTCTTTCGTTGAGAGCGACTTGAGCTGATCCGCGTTAAGGAAACTTGTCAGCTCACGACGGTTACGGTAGTCGTCGGGAAGATAGTTATAGAAGTCGTGACGAGGTCGCGAGGACGCTGGATCATAGCGATCGTCGTAGAAGAACGCGACTCGTGGAAGCTCGTTGGGGTAGAGTCTCTGAATCGCCGCGGCGACGACGCGACGATTCACGTCGCCAAAGATCGGCGGCGTTGCCCAACCCATCTCGGTGATCCAGATTGGCCTCTCCTTATATCCGCGACGCGTGAGCGCGGCGTTAAACGCGCCAATTTCCGACTGGAATTTGTCGACTCGCTCGCGCGTCGTAAGACCGCCCCGATATGGATGGATATTGACGACGTCGAAAAAGTCAGCGACGCCAGCGTCGAGCGATTTTTCAAAGAAGTCGATCGGAACGCCAGCGAGACCGCCGTAGACGACGACCAGCTCTGGATCGATCGCTTTGATCGTCTTGTACGTCTCTTTGAGCAATCTGGCGTATTGTTCCGCGTCTGGATCGTCATGCCAGAAGCCTTTGAGGTTTTCCTCGTTCCAAACCTCCCAGTATCGGATCTGATCCTTGTATCTTTCGACCGTCTTCCTGACGTAAGCAAGCCATTTGTCGAGGTTCTTGTACGCCGGGGAAGCCCAGGGAACGTCGTAATCAAGAATCGGAAGGACTTGAATCCCGACTTCTTTCGTTGCGGCAACGACCTTGTCCAGATGCTCGAACCGCCATTCGTTTTCCGAAGGCTCGACGCCGATCCATGAGAAATCTGCGCGCGCCCAGCGAATCCCTGCCTTTTTCATCATCTCGAGATTCTGCGGTATTTGATCGAATTCCTCGCCGCCGCCAAGGTGCGAACAGACTCCATAGGGACTGTTTGCAATTACTTCGGCGTCTGAGACGGGAGACGCGTTGGCGCGCTTGGAGAAACCGGAAAACGCCTGCGCCGCGAAGACGGGCGCTGTTAGCGACGCTGTCAACGCGCTCTTAATGAAATCGCGCCGTTCAAACGTGCGCGCGTGGTTGTTCTTGGCATTGACGACCATAGACATTCCTTTCTGATCGAAACAGTTCGAGGGGGTGGGACCTGACAGACCTGATTGTCCGATAAACCTGCGACCATTCTAACAGCGCAAAATAGGATTTTCAATCTGCTTTACTATTTGAAATGAAAAGAAAACCGGCGATCAGGAACACGTCCCGACCGCCGGTTTTTTAAACCTGAACGAATGGAAATCCAGTTTACAGGAATACGATTGTCATGACGACAAGCACGGGAAGCAGAATGCAGATACTATAGCCCATGTAGCCGAAGAAACTCGGCATTTTAACGCCGCTCTGTTCGGCTATTGCCTTGACCATGAAGTTTGGTCCGTTGCCGATGTATGTCATCGCGCCCATAAAGACGGAACCGAGCGAGACGGCGACAAGAAGCGAGAGAGGAATACGAACGCCGGCGGTTTTCTTTCCGTCGGAAAGAATCGCCTCAATCTCTTCCGCTTTCTTCGTGTCGCCGGCTTTAATAGCGTTGGCGAGATTGGTTTCCTCGGCAGAACGCGCCGTCTCGAAGAAGACGACATAAGTCGGAGCATTGTCGAGGACGGAGGAGAGACTTCCGGACATCCAGAAGAATTCCTTTGGCTCGTTGAGCATGATTCTGGAACCGTAACGATCGACGGTTGACGCTATCTGCGCGCCCTTGGCGTTAAGGATTTGAAGCGGCGCCTGCATGCAGATAAAGATGCCGAAGAAGAGCGCCGCGACTTCCAGAATCGCGCTGAAGTTGAAATTATTTTCGCGGCGGATCGCGTTGGAGCCGAAACGGAAAGAGATCCAGACCATCAGCAACTGGACAAATTCACGCAAAAACATAGGCGGACGCCAGTTCGTTCTGACCCCAAAGAGGGAAAGGAACTCTTGAGCAGGATCAAGCAACATGACGCCAAAGATGACGCCGAGAAGGCAGAACAGGTTGGGATTAAGTCCGCGAACCTGAAGAGGCTGGCGCTCAATGGAGTCAAGCGTCTTGTCAAGCGTCTTCTCCTTCGGATAGTAGACGCATTTGTCGAGAAGATAGTACGTGACGAGAAGAACGCCGCATACAAAAGCCCATTGAGGCAAAAGGTGGAAGGTCCAAAGGAAGCCTACCCCTCGAAGATAACCAAGGAAGAGCGGCGGGTCGCCTATTGGAAGCAGGCAGCCGCCGACGTTGCAGACGCAAAAGATGAAGAAGACGACCGTATGGATTTTGAAACGACGTTCCTTGTTCGTATCCAGCAACAAACGAATGAGGAGCATCGCCGCGCCCGTCGTGCCGACAAAACTTGCCATAAGGGCGCCTATTCCAAGAATACACGTGTTGACAAACGGGGACGCCTTCAAGTCGCCGGAGATCCGAATGCCGCCCGTGATCGCGAAGAGGGAGAAGAGAAGCACGATAAAGGACACGTACTCGCCAAGGATCGCGTTGACAAAGACGGCGCCCGCCATTGCAAGTCCGCCCGAGGAAGGATCGACGACCTTATGACCAGGCCAGTGAAGATCGATCGGGAAATCGCAAAGAAACGCGTAATAGCACAGCGTAATGAATCCGAGAATGGCGGCGACGATAAAACGATGCAGATTGCTTTCCCACCAATGTTCCGTCGCGGGAATCAGGGGAAGGACCGCGATGCAGAGCAGAAGGATGATGAAGGGAACGGAGGTCCAGAAGGGCGGAATAGCCTTTTGAGGCGCCTCCGCAACGTCCTCTGCTTCAGAAACGGATTCTGTCTCCGTTACAGGTTCAGCGATCGCGCTTTTGTCCATGTCTGTCCGCGCTTCAAGTGCGGAAAAGGCGGTCTCGTCCTCTTCAACCGTCTCCGTTTCAACCGCTTCCTCATGTTCATGGCTGACGAATTGCGCGTTGGTCCACTTCTGTGGAAGTCCGGCGAGAAGCGCCAGAATATAGACGACAAAGAAGACGCTCAGCGCGGTAAGCGTCTTCTTATATGTTTTTGGTTGTTCTGTCTGAGGCGCGTTTTGAGCTTCGGACATTTTCATTCCTTTCACAAAATTTGTGGCGCGTGCGCGGGTATCCCGGCGTATCTGGGCGTCAAGCGTCGTGGCGACGCCTCCAAGATCCTGTTCTTTGCCAGCGTTTGCAGAACAAACAAAGGTCTTTATTTAGCAGTTAACCGCCGGGCGTAGAGATAAAAAAAGCTGGCGCGTTTCAACGGGAAACGTGCCAACCTCAGTCGTGGCGAATCACATCGAGCGACGAATGCGCTCAAGATTCCATTGTAACTTCTCCTGCTGAGTCATCTTGGAGAAGTCGGGATTTCGATCGAAAGGCTTGTCGTCCTTCGACGCGCCGATTCCCGCAGGCTTGGTGAAGTAGCTACGACGCCACGGCTCCTTAACTTCCGTTTTGGCGCTCTTGTCGGCCCCTGTCATTGAGACCTTGCTCTTATCGTTGTAGCTTAAAGAAACGTTCGTCGTTTTGAGATCGTCTTCGAGAGAACGCTTAGGCTTAATCTTGAGCTTCTCAAGATCGCCATGATACGCTTTGACCGCTTCGACCGGCCAAATCTTGCCGTCGGCAATAGCGCGGAGATAGGAAATGAACGTGAGCTGGTGCTCGGCGTTGTTGATCTTGCGACCGTAGAGCGCGACACGCGCGCCGTATTTCTTCGCGTCGTAAAGCATCTGGAACGCGTCGAGCGTCGTGCCCGCGCTTCCGCCGAGAATACCGACGACGAGCGAAGAGTCGTAACGGACGAGTTCTTCCATCGCTTTCGGGCCGTAATACGGTATCTTTAAAAAGACCGGACGACCCGCGCTGGTCACGCCCGCGAGCGCGCGGACGATGTGGTCGCTTACAAACTTCGGAACGTCCTCGATCGGATTGATCGGCGCGTTGGGGGAGAAGACCTCAAGGAAGTGACGGAAGCCCTTTTTCTCCGCTTCAAGTCGGAACGATTTGTACGCCGTAAGCGCCTCGTAATCATGATCAAGATCATTATTAAAGGTTATGGAGTACAGACCGAGGTCGGCGCCTTTTTTCGCGGCAAGCTCCTCTTTGGAGCACTGCGCCTTGCCGCAAAGCGCGTGGTCGAGCGTCGCAGTGCGGAACGGTCGCGAAGGCGTTTCGCCGTAGACGGCGCCCGCGCCGGCGAGCCATATGTCGGACGCGTCGTTCGCGCGAATCGCCGGGGTCAGCGGAGAGTTTTCAAAGAGACCTTCCTTGAGAGTCAACTGTTCGCTGGTACTCGCGCTCATCAGCACGATATCGACGAGCCCCTGCTTGATGACCTCGCGAATCTGAGCGCGATATTCGTCAAGCGTCTTGAAGCGAAACTCGGAGGAATAGTTTTCAGGACTAAGACCTGGCGCCGAAAGACCATAGGCCATATCGCCGTCTTTCGCGTCGGCAAGAATGAAATCCTCGCAACTACGATCCTTGTGGATCCGAGCAAGCTTAATATCAAGTGATTTTTCCATATCTGCGCTTCTTATCTGGAATAACAGGTTAAGACGTCGCGTTGCAAAACGCCTTGACTTCGCAACGAACAGGGACTCGCCCACGTGATTCCGATTATAATTCAGCGTGTCAAAACGTCAAGGATTTTTAAGAAACGTAGAATACCTAAAAGAGAAAAGATATGGAAAATAAGGTTTGTTCTGGTCGCGAATATGAGGCAATTTAAAAAGAAGAAAGCGTTCCTCGAATCGTTGATGCGGAGAACGCTTTCGCTGAGATTTAAATACGTCGAAGACCTGGCGCGTTTGAGTTAAGCTCAGACTGTTGGAAGTTCCCAGCCTTCACGACGCGGCCGCGACAGGCGTTTGTTGCCGTCGGGAAGGTTCTTGAATTCTTCCTTTTTCGCGTCCCAGTAAACGACTTCGCCAACAGGGGCGCATGCGCGGACGATGTTGACAAGCTCGCAGATCGTCGTCGAACGCTGACCAATTTCAACGTCGGCGTTCGCCTTCTTCTTCGTCTTGATACATTCAGCGAAGTTTTCAAGATGGTAAACCGTCTCGTCGCGGGTATTACGCGCTTCTTCTGGCAGGGACGCGGCGAGTTCCTTCGGATTGGAGGCGACCTTGTGACGGTTGATCTCAAGTTTGCCTTTGTCGCCGGTAACGATGCAACCCAGCCCGGGACCGCGGTCGCCGTCGAGGCAGAAGCGAGCTTCAACTCCGTTCGGGAAAAGCATCTTCATCCTTGCGCGCGGTCCTGTGACCTTTGCCATTGAGTAGTAATCGGCTCCTGTTTCATCCTCGGAATAGGGTCGGTTGGTGAACTTTCCGGAATCCTGAATCGTGCAGGGCTCTTCAAGAATGATCTGTTCCGGACCGGTAAGGCTCGTGCCGATTGCCATCTGCATCTGGTCGAAGGAGTGGGTTCCCCAACCGGACACGCCAAAGCACAGTCCTCCGGCGTCGTAGTCGCCCCAGTTTGACCACCCGTACTGGATTTCAGGGAAGCATTTGCGCAACTTTGCCTGATTCGTCCACGTGTCCCACCAGGGTTCGCAATCTTTGGGATCGAGCGCGTATTTGGGATCGTCGTCCGGGAAGACGTTCGGTCCGACAAAGTTCGGCACCTCGACCGTCTTAACCTTGCCGATTGCGCCATTGGCGACCTGCTCGCACGCCCATTTGCAAAGCGGCAGAGAACGCTGCTGGGTTCCAACCTGCGTGACGCGTCCGAGCTTCTTCGCCGCGTCGGCGATTGCGCGTCCTTCCTTGATCGTGAGCGCCATCGGCTTTTCAATGTAAACGTTTGCGCCCAGAAGCATTGCGTGGATCGCGACCCATGCGCGCTGATGCGTCGCGGTTTCACAACAGACGGCGTCGAGCTTTTCGGTTTCGATCATCTTGCGGAAGTCGTCGTATGGCTTGAGCCAGTCGGAGCGATCCTTCAGATAGCTGTCAAGGCGCGGCTTGAAGACGTCGCTTACCGCGACCAGCTGGCAATCTTTCGCTTGTTGGACGATCGTTGAAATATAGGTTCCGCGACCGCCGAGACCGACGACCCCGAAACGAACCTTTTCACTCGGCGCGGTCTCGCCGTCGAGTCCTAATACGTGTGAAGCGACAAGCATCGGCGACGCGACGAGCGCCGACTTCAAAAGCGTTCTTCTGCTAATTGTCATGGTAGTTCTCCGATCTACTAAGAGGGGAAGGTCGACGTGTACGCGCACTGGCGACGTTCACATCAGTAAGTCTTGAGGAATATGTTTTTGTATTGGAAGAACATCGGCGGACCCGGGTGGATCTGAAGGCCGAAAATTCCCGTCTTCGGCGAAGACGCGCGTTCATCGACGAGTTCAGACGTTTTAACGTCGTTAATGTATTCTGTAAAGCGGTTTCCGCGCGCTTCAACTCGATACGTGTTCCATCCTGTCATTTTGATTGATTTGGCAATTTCGGCGGGATCCCCGAATTTCTCGATTGTCTTGACCCCGTCTTTGTCGTATTTTGCCGATTCGCCTCGCATTGCGATAATTTCGCCGAGAGCCTCTCCGTAAAGGATGCCCATTATGTCGCCGGCGCTGATATCCGCCTGATAACCGTTGAGTCCGAATTCGCGGCGCTCGTCCTTCCACGCGCGATATTCAATTCCCGAATTGCCGGAAACCATGCGAAAATCTGCCAAAAGCGTGAAGTCGCCGACAGGCTTGCCCTTCCAGATAAGGAACGTGCTGTACGGGACGGGATTGTCCTCGGTAGAACGGCCAGTAATGCAGCCGTTCTCGACGGACCAGTATTTATCGTTGCCTTCCCAACCTTCGAGGCTCTTGCCATCGAAGAGAGAAACAAATCCTTCCGGCGCTTCTTTCGTTGGAGGGGGCGTCTCGTCTTGTGCGAAAAGCGCGCCCGAACAAACGAGTCCGGCGATCGCGAACGTCAAAACGACGCTCATTCCTTTAATCGAACGTTTCATGTCTCTTTCCTTAATGGGTACGGATCGATCTGACGCCGTCTGCCCAAAAGCAGACGTAAAGAGCTGTTACTTTTTAGCGGGTAACTTGATAGTTTTGGTTTCCTTTTTTAGGATGAATTCGATTTCGACTCCGTCGTCGGACGCTGTTTCGGCTTTGGCTGTTTCATATTCGTCAAAAGTCTTGACGACGCGACCGCCGACTTTCGTAATGAGCGAGCCGCTACGTAGTCCTGCGCGATAAGCCGCGCCTCCGGGCGTTGCGTTGAGCACGACAAGTCCTTCCGCGTTGTCGGCTCCCAGTCGCGCAAGAGAATCGGGGGTTGGAAGAATAAGCATGACGCCCCAACTCTTATCGATGTAGTGCGCGCCTTTCTCGACCATTTTTTCCGTCATGGGAACGCCGACGTAATTATCCGGCTTAATCTCGAAGCGGATTGTAAAATCGACGGGAACCCCGCCGCTGTCACGCAGAACTTTCAGGGTGTGATCGTGCGTGACGTCAACGCGTTCAACCATCGCTGAAAAGAGTTCAGGCGATTCCACCTTTTTACCGTCAAGCTCTAAAATAACGTCGTTGGAGCGAAGACCCGCCTTCGCCGCAGGGGATTCCTTAAACGGCGCGCCAATGCGCACGCCCGTTTGCGGAGGAATTCCGAGACGACGCGATTCGTCATAGGAGACGGAGGAGATTTCGGCGCCAAGAAAAGCGCGTTCAACCTTGCCCTTTTCAACGAGTTGACGATAAGCCCATCGTGCGACGTTCGATGGAATCGCAAAGCCAACCCCTTGATACGCGCCGTTATTGGACGCAATCGCCGTGTTGATTCCGACGACCTCGCCGCGCAGATTCACGAGCGGACCGCCGCTGTTGCCTGGATTGATCGCCGCGTCTGTCTGGATAAAGAGCTTGGCGTCTTTTTCTACAAAGCGCTCCTTTGCGCTCACGACGCCCGCGCTAACGGAGGAGCCGAGCATGAAAGGATTGCCGATGGCAAGCGCCCAGTCGCCGATATTGACCAGATCGCTATCGGCGAAAGTAAGACAGGGGAGAGGCTCTGAGGATTCAATCAAGACGACCGCTACGTCCGCCTTTTCGTCCCTGACAATCTTTTTGGCGTCGAAACGACGACCGTCGTTAAGCTCGACGGAAATCGTCTTGCCAAGCTCGCTTGCCGCAACGACGTGATTGTTGGTCACGACAATTCCGGAAGGATCGACGATAAAACCCGAACCTCCGCCCTCGATGAGGCTTTTGTCGGGAATTTCTGGGAGAAGGTCAGCGAATGGAAGCTTCGATTTAGCGTCGTTCAAGGCGTTGGAACCGTGGCGGACAACGATCTTGACCGTTGCGGGAAGAGAATGTTGCGCGGTCTGATGGAACGCTTGCGAAATCCTCTGCGCCTGTTCGAACGCGGCTTCGTCAACGCCGTCCTGACCGCTTTGCACCTGGGCAGAAGCGTACGCGAACGACACGCCGAGCGCCAAAAGAAGAGCGGATATTTTTCCGGTTTTCATGAAATCTCCTGTTTATACCAGGTTGTATGAATCGGTTCATACAAAAGTGTTGAATTTAACGGTTGTCTTTAAAAGGATCGGCGTCTTCGGCAGAGATCGTCGGCGTTGCGCCCGTTTGAGAACAAACGTAAGCGGCGCGCTTTGAAGCCGCTTCAACAATC
>CACYBR010000461.1 GCA_902772705.1 uncultured Planctomycetota bacterium | reverse complement strand
GTCAACATGCGCGGTTCCGACGCGGCGGCGTCAAGATTGACGACTTGTCCAAATTCAGCGACAGGGTAAAATAAGCTCGGCGTAATCCGCGCGAAAAAGCAGACGCTTTTTCACGCGTTTGCCTCGATTATGTTAGTCCCCAATCCCCGCGTCCCAAACGTAATGAACACACCACGTCGTCGCCAGCCCTTTGTCGCGTCCAACAATTCGCTCCGTCTCGTGCGGAAGAAGCTGTGGAAGGTTCGCACGTTCGACCATGAGCCGCTGCGTCGTCGCCTCGAACGTCTGGAGCAGGAGTTTGAAAAGCTCGCGCGACTCAACGCGAAGGCGCAGGAACGCGCGCAGGGCGAACCGGCGCCGACCGGCGCGGAAAACAACGCTTCCGGAGACGACGCGAAGTCCGACGGCAAACGCGCAGGAAACGCGCCGGTCCCGAACGTCTCCTTCGACGAATGGGAACTCAAGCTTCAGGAGCTGATCGAGGACTGCGACGCGTCGATCGAGAAGGTCGAGAAACGGCGGCGTGCGTTCCCGAAGATCTCGTACGAGTCCGAGCTGCCCGTCGTGGCGCGGCGCGAGGAGATCAGGAAGCTCATCCGCGACAATCAGGTCGTGATCGTCTGCGGCGAGACGGGCAGCGGCAAATCGACCCAGTTGCCGAAGATATGCATGGAGCTCGGACTGGGCGCGCGAGGGATCATCGGGCACACGCAGCCGCGTCGCATTGCGGCGCGTTCAATCGCGCAGCGCGTCGCGGACGAGCTTCATACGCCGCTCGGTCAGGGAGTCGGCTATAAGATCCGCTTTACGGACGAGACGTCGGAAAACACGTTCGTCAAGCTCATGACGGACGGAATTCTCTTGGCGGAAACGCAGACGGATCGATATTTTAACCGTTACGAAGTCATTATTATCGACGAAGCGCACGAGCGTTCGCTCAACATCGACTTCCTCCTCGGGATGCTCAAGCGCGTGCTGCGTCGCCGTCGCGATCTCAAGGTCGTCGTCACGTCGGCGACGATCGACGCGAAGCGCTTCGCGGAGCATTTCGCCGGTCCCAACGGTCCCGCGCCGATCGTCGAGGTCTCGGGACGAACCTACCCGATCGAAATCCTGTATCGTCCGGTCGACGAGCTCAAGGAGCGTCGCGCGCAGGCGCAGGGGGTCGCGGTCAAGGGCGGCGGCGACGCGGACGACGAAGACGCGTTCGAAGCGACGCTCGTCGACGCGGTTCAGGAGGTCGCGCGGCTCGGACGCGGCGACATGCTGATTTTCATGCCGACCGAACGCGATATTTTCGAGACCGCCAAGCTCCTCAAAGGGATCCATATTCCAGGCGACGACGCGGCGCGCAAGACGCTCATTCTGCCGCTGTACGCGCGGTTGCCCTCGGAAGAACAGCAGAAGATTTTCGGCAAGATTCCGCATCGCAAGATCGTCGTCGCGACGAACGTCGCGGAATCCTCGTTGACCGTTCCGGGAATCCGCTACGTAATCGACACGGGCACGGCGCGTATCAGTCGTTATTCGGCGCGTTCGATGACGCAGCGGCTGCCGATCGAGCCGATTTCGCAGGCGAGCGCGGACCAGCGCGCGGGCCGTTGCGGACGCGTCGGGCCGGGCGTTTGCGTTCGGCTCTACAGCGAGCAGGACTACAACGGTCGTTCGAAGTACACGACGCCGGAAATTCTGCGCACGAACCTCGCGTCGATCATTTTGCAGACAAAAGCGTTGCGACTCGGCGACGTCGAACGTTTTCCGTTCGTCGACCCGCCGCGTCACGCCGCGATCGAAGACGGATACAAGACGCTCTTCGAGCTCGGCGCGATCGACGAAAAACGCGAGCTTACCGAGGTTGGCAAGACGCTCAGCCGTCTCCCCGTCGATCCGCGCATCGGTCGCATAATCCTTGCGGCAGACGAGGAAAACGCGCTGCGCGAAGTCCTCCCGATCGCCGCCGCGCTCGAAATTCAGGACCCGCGCGAACGTCCAAGAGAAAAGCAGGAATCGGCGGACCTCAAACACGCGCCGTTCCAGGACGAGAACTCCGACTTCCTCTCGTTCCTCAAGCTCTGGGACTTCTGGCAGAACCTTAAGGAGAAAACGACCCGCAGCCAGCTGCGCAAAGCGTGCCGCGAGAACTTCCTCAACTTCAACCGGATGCGCGAATGGTCCGACATTTACGTCCAGCTCCTCCAGATGCTGCGAGGGCTCGATCTGCGTCTGCGCGCGCGTCGCGACGACTATAACGCGATCCATCGCGCGATCCTCGCGGGGCTCCTCTATGGGGTCGCGCAGAAATCGGAGTCGGGCTCGGAATACTCCGCGACGAACGCGGGCAAGTTCCTGATCTGGCCGGGC
>CACYBR010000460.1 GCA_902772705.1 uncultured Planctomycetota bacterium | reverse complement strand
GACCCAAAGTCCGCGAAACTGTTTGCTCTGCCGAATGTAATCTTCCTGCGTTGGGTTCTTGAGGGGCGACGTTGTTCCTTCCTGCGCGAAAGAGGGTTGCGCTACGAGGAACGAAAGGCTCAAGACTGCCGTGAGCAGGGAGAAAAGGAATAAGCTAAAAAGGTGGCGTTTCATTTTAATGCCTGATAGGGAATTGGGGTAATGATGATCAAACCAATGGCACACGACCGGGGTTGACGTCTAAGAGAGATTTTGGACCTGTTCGGAGGTAAGTCCCCAGGAATAGACGCGAGCGCCATAGATTTTTCCGGGGAAGAACCATCGTGTTGTGAAGTTCGGACAGACGTCGCCTCCGAGGCAAAACGCCTGCGCCAGCTTGTCGCGCGTGAAACGGAACGCGCCGTTGAGCTTGGAACTGGCGACCTTTTTGCCGTCAAGATAGAAAGCGAACTCGTCCTGATTCCACGTCAGATAGACGGTAGCGATCTCGTTTGAATCGAACGGAACGGAGAGGTCCTGATACTTATGATTGATCCAAAGACGCGCGAGGAGCGCCTTTTTGTTGGGAATATACTCCAATCCGATCCCGCCGCTTTCGGTCGAACCGAAGATTGAGATTGTCGTTTTGTCTTTTTTCTTGGACAGATCGAGTTGAAATTTCACGCCGAGTGATATTTCAGCGATTTTGCCGCGGAGTCTTTCGAAGGGAAACTGGAGCGATTCGTCGACTCCGTTAAAGAGCGCGTATGCGTTGCCGTTTTCGTCGACTTCAATTTTCGGTTCCTTGAAGCGCTTCACAAAGCTTTGAGGAGGCGCAAGGTCGGGCTTGACGACGAGCGACCTTTGGTCTGCTTCGAACGAGACGTCGAGGAAGTCGGCTTCGGGTTTGGCTGCTTTTTTATCGACGCCGCCGTCGTCAGGCGTTCTGAACTCGTGAACGAGCGGTTCTTCCGTTTCCTTCTGGAAAGCGCCGACTCCGTAGATCTTGACACGGTGTTTCATTCCCGGCGTGAGTCCAACGACGTCGAGTTCGAGCGTCTCCTGACGTTCTTTCATGAAGAAATCGGACCAGACGTAACTCGTTTTCTTTTCGATCCAATTGCCGTCTCTTTCTTCTTCTGCAACGACTCGGTAATAGAGGAGACAGTCGTTGTCGTTTGCCTGCGTGAATTTGACGGCGATTCCGTTAGGCGCGAGCTCGACTGTCTCGACTTTGGGGGCGGCGCCCCAAACAGGGACTTTCGCAAAATCATAACGGCGATCCGTGTAGACGTACTTGTCGACGTTGAGAGGATCAACGATCAGATACTCTTGATCCAGAAAAGAGCCGGAAATCGTATCGTACAGGCGGACGCGGATCGTATTGTCTTTATAAATCTCGAAGATGAGGAAGGTTCCACATAGACGAAAATCCGCGTTATTCGGAATCTGCATTTGACGACGCGTTTCGTACAACTCCAGCCCAAAGTAACTTAGCGAACCCGTTCCGATCGCCGTGAATTTACCCTGCCAGACGGAACGTGGTTCGACCGACGGATAGTGAGAGTGCCCTGAAATGTGGACAATCTGCGGGTATTTTTCGAGAATGTCGGCAAAGTCTTTGACGCCCGCGTGGAAATCGCCCGGAAGGTCGTAACTGCCGAAGACTGTGTGATAAACGTGGTAATGCTGGACGAGGAAGACCGGTTTGGTTGGATCGGCGGCGATGGCGGCTTTAATCTCGTTCTCCAGCCATTCGCGAGCGTAGAGATAGTCGTTCTCGTTGCATGTGCCCTTTTCCGGCGCGACGGTTATGAATTGGTAACCGTTAATCTCCTGACGACGGTTGGCGGGCGTTTCGAAGGTTTTTTCCCAGAGTTCTCGGTTGCCGCCATAAAACTCATGATTGCCCATGCACAGGACGCGCCGCGTGGCGCTCGCGAGATTGTCGTCCATTGTTTTCTTGAAGGCGCCAATTTCCTCGACGACTCCATGATTGGAGAAATCGCCGGCAACGACGAGCGCGTCAAACTTATTGTACGGTTGCGACGCGCTGTATTCGTTCATTGTTTTGAGCGCGGCGTTAAAACGCACGTGTTCTGCCGATTGATCATTGTGCGTTCGATCATAATGTACGTCGCTGCACGCTGCGAAACGCAAAACCATCTCGTTTGACGGCTCGCTGGCGACGAGTTTGGAGGGAAGGCAGAGAACGAGCGCGGACGCTCCCAGAAAAGTTCTTCTGTCAAATTGCTTGTCCATGG
>CACYBR010000459.1 GCA_902772705.1 uncultured Planctomycetota bacterium | reverse complement strand
GCCAATTATCCCGAGGCGCACGTCGTGCTTCTGCTTCTGGCAAACGATCCTGCTCAAGCCAGAGAGGCTTTCTCAGACTCCAGATGCGAGATTGTTTCCGCCGGCTCCGAAACGGAAGCTCCGTGGAAGCTTCAACTTGCCAATCTTGCTTTTGAAAAAGCCAAGCGTCAGGTTGAGTTTGGCAAGGACGTCGTCGTCTTCTGCGACTCCCTTACAACGCTTTCTCAAGCATGGAAAGAAGAAGCCGAGGCGTCGGTTGAATCGGGACGTTCCAGCGTCAATCCGCAGTTGATTCAGCAACCCAAAGCGCTTCTGGGACTTGCACGGAAAATTGATTGCGGCGGCTCGTTGACCGTCGTTGCTTTCACCTTGGCGGAAGACGGCGTTGTTCCCGAGGAATACGAGGGAATCGTCGACACGACCATTTTCCTCAAGGACGATTCGTGTTCTATCGACGCCGATAAGAGCTTTTCAAAGGGAAGTTTCGTTTTGTCAACGTCTTCTGATCCTTCGTCCCAAAAGTAGCAGATCTGCCACGTACCCCTTAATCTCTTTGCAGGGCGAGGTTTCAACGAGGCGCACGGAGCTCGCCTACTTGTTAAGCGTCACGTTTCTGTTAGAATTGAGGCAGTTGGAGCCGCCGCTGTGCGGCTCCTGCGTTTTTCCAACGTCTCCTTGTCGGCGACGACATTTTATGAGGATACAACATGACCGAATATGAAGGTTTCGTATGCGCCCCCGGCGATATTGGTAAAATTGCGATTGTCGTCTCACGTTTCAATAAAACCATAACGGACAATCTCCTTAGTGGCGCTCTCGCAAAACTTCGTGAACACTCGGTTTCCGAAGAGCAAATTGTCGTGGTTCGCGTTCCCGGAGCCTTTGAAATCCCCACGATTGCCGAACGACTTGCCTGGGACGACGAGTTTGCCGCCATTATCTGTCTGGGATGCGTCATCAAGGGGGAAACGCCTCATGACGAATACATCAACAGCGCGGTAAGTCACCAAATCGCTCGCATCGGCGCTCAATATTGCCTTCCGGTCGTCTTTGGGCTGCTCACATGCAACTCGGTCGAACAGGCCGAAGCGCGCTCTGGTCTGCAGGAGGTCGGCAAGGATAAAACTCTTGGCGAGCAACCCGGCAACAAGGGTTCTGAAGCCGCCGAAGTCGCTCTCGAAATGCTCGATCTTCTGGGCAAGCTTCCTGAACTTGAAGAGGACGACGAGGACGAAGAATTCGAGTCCATTGATCGAAATTCCAAGCGATATTATCGCGGCGACTTTGAGGACGTCGACGTTGATCCAGACTCTCTTCTTGAGCTCGACGATGAAGAAGACGAAAGCTGGTTCGTACACGGAGGCGCCGACCCGCGAGGCAAACGTCCCGTTAAGGGCGTCGACGATCGTGGCGCTAAGAAGTTTCAGGGCAAACACGGAGGTTCCTCTGGCAAGCCGCACGGGAAGTTCGGAAAAACTAATTTCAAGACCGACGAGCGCAACTCCAAAAAAGGCGGCGATAAGCGACGCAAGTAGTGTTTTTCCGAAAAAAGGAACCCTTGGGGCGCCCTTCGCATTCCTCTCCCGATTCAGTTCGCTTCCCCGCTATACTGCATTCACAATCGTTCGTGAGCGCTATCATGTGCAAAAAGTTAACCCAAAACCAGTTGCGTTCGATTGGACGCGCGTATGCCCTTCAAGCGTTGTATCAAGCTGAACTGAATCCTCAGGCGACGGCGCCCAGTTGGGACGGAGAGTTTGACGACGAAGAAGGGTTCCCATCCCTCGCCAGCAAAGAGCGCGCAGTTGCGACTGATTTCGCGCGACTCCTTTTCGAGGGCGTTGTCGATCGCAAGTCGGCTGTCGACGCGCTCTTGAACGCCGCTTTTGACAAGGGGCGAACGATCGAGCGTACGTCGCCGGTCGACCGGTGCATACTCCGGCTCGCCGCATACGAAATGCATTTCATCAAGACGCCTAAAGCGGTCGTTATCTCTCAAGCCATTGAATTGGGCGTCAAATACGGCGACACGAAAACGCACGCGTTCTTAAACGGGGTGTTGGATCAGATTGATAAGACGCCCGAAAATTCAGATCAGTTTTCAACAAACGAATGAGCGGCGGCTTTCGACGTCGTCGCAAACGAACTCGCGATTTCCTGTGATGAGAGGACGCCATGGGATTCTTTGACAAGATTAAGAAGGGGTTGAATCGAACGGTTCAAGTCCTGCAGACGGACGTTCGGGACCTCTTTAAAACGGACGGGCGTCTTGTTGACGCGGATTTTCTTCAGGATCTCTTTGAGACGCTCGTCCGCACCGACATGGGAGTCGAAGCCGCTCAAAGCGCCGTCGACGAAATTAAAGCGCAGTTTCGCGGTCGTGTCGTCATAAAAGACGATATTCTTGGCGTCGTTAAGTCGAAGCTCAAGTCGCTTATGGCGCAGGAAGGGCCCGCTATTCATTTTGCTCAGTCCGGTCCGACGGTCGTGTTGTTTGTCGGCGTCAACGGCGCGGGCAAAACGACCAGCATCGCCAAATTGACAAAGGCGACGACCGAACTTGGCAATTCTGTCATTCTTGGCGCCGCCGACACGTTTCGTGCGGCAGCCGTCGAACAACTTCAAATTTGGGCCAAACGCCTCGGGGTCGAGTGCGTCTCTGGTCCGGCCCGGAGCGACCCCGCAAGCGTAGCGCATAAGGCGGTCGCCCGAGCGATTGAAGAGAAGGCCGATTTGTGTCTTATCGATTGCGCCGGTCGCCTTCATACGCAGAAAAACCTCATGAACGAGCTTGTCAAGATTAAGAGAGTCGTCGGCAAACTTATACCAGAAGCGCCGCATGAAACATTTCTGGTCCTTGACGCGACAACGGGACAAAACGGTCTTAATCAAGCCAAAAATTTTACAGAAGCCGTCGATTGCACGGGCGTAATCCTGACCAAACTTGACGGGACCGCCAAAGGGGGAGTCGCAGTGGCGATCCGTCAACAAGTGGGACTCCCGGTCCGTTATATTGGTCTGGGCGAGTCAGAGAACGATTTTGAGGCGTTCAACCCTGACGATTTTGTAGAGGCAATGTTCTCCTGAATCAAAACGCGTTCACACATCCTGACGCGCACACCGATCAGAGCCGTTGCTTTTCACTTCTTTGCAACGGCTCTTTTTTTGAAACCATGAAGAGAAAGGAAGCCAATGAGTTTCGTCATTTCCTGCGTCCTTGCATGTACGACGATTCTTGCGACCTTCATGCTGCAATTGGCCGACGACGACCTCAACAGCGGTTCTTCCATCATTGGAGTCGTTTCGCTTGTCGCCATTTTGTCTGCGCTCTACATCGTCGACTATCGGAAGAAATTCGCACTCTCCAAAGGCGCCTGCAACTTCCTGTTGATTCTTGCGGTCGCGTTCCAGTTTGGCGCGCTTACCCATTCTCGTCAGGAGATTTTAGCGTTCGCAATCGCCAACATTCTCGCGTCGCTGCAGGCGATTCTCTTCTTCCAAAGCAAAACGCTTCGAAAATGCTATCAAATTCTCTTCATCTCTTTTGTTGAAGTCGCCGTAGGGTGCGTGTTTCAGCGTTCTGCTTTCTTTGTCGCAGCTCTTCCGATCTACGCGATTCTCTCGTTCCTGTGTTTCTCGCTTCTTTTCCTTTGGGGAGAACGAAAATACTACACGGAACGCGTCGTGCTTAAGCGAAGATTCTCGGGGAATAAAAATCTCCAGTTAATTTCGGCGGAAGAGCCGATTCATCAACTGGAAGAAAAACCGCTGGACGCTTTCGACAGCGCCGCCGCGCTGGCCTATGGCAAGAAAGCGGGCGTCGAAGATTCTTCACGTTTCTTCAGGAGACCGTCGATTCCCGCTATCAGATACGAGTTCAGTTACTTCCGCAGATTTGTCGCCGGCGCCCTTACCGCCTTTCTCTTCGCCGCGTTTTTCTTCAGTCTTTTCCCAAGAATGGAAGAATTCGGTTTTGGAATGCTGACGTTTGACAACATCAGCTGGGGAGGCGCGGGAGGAGCAAGAACGACGCGTACAGGTTTCAGCCCCAAGATCGAACTCGGCGATCTCGGTCCGTCGCTCGACTCGCATGAAACCGTTATGACCGTCCGCTTCATGGACTGTCTGAATAGCGACGACCCCTTCCCTCTTGATCCGCTGTCAGCCGTCTATTTTCGCGGTATGCCGCTGCCAAATTACAACGACCGGTCGTGGTCGGAACTTCGTTCCGCCGTGACGGCCAAGACCCTGAACGACCTGCGAGTCAGAATTTCCAATTACACGCAAGCGGATCCAGACTTCATTCTTTCGTATCTGTTGCATCTTCAGAACCGTGACGCCTCAAATCCT
>CACYBR010000458.1 GCA_902772705.1 uncultured Planctomycetota bacterium | reverse complement strand
GCTCTTTTTGAGTGGGCGCACATGGATTCGAACCATGGACCTCGTCCTTATCAGGGACGCGCTCTAACCAAACTGAGCTACGCGCCCAACGACCTCAGAAGGTTCTTGACGGTATTCTAACCGGAACCGAAAGCAGGACAAGGGGTAAATTTATTCTTTTTGGGTATATTTTGTCCTAATGGGGACGGGCGCGAGCGTCTCCAGAATAGCGTCCTCAAGGGGCATGGCGCCGTAGGAGACCGCGAGCGCCTTGAGCGCGTGGGACGACTGACCTTTGCTTTTGGTCGACGTGGCGGCGCGCGCGGCGAGCGCCTGCGTTAACTGAAGATTGCAGAATGAACATTCCGAAAGACAGAGGTCGAGCTCCGGACGTCGTGCCGACAGGAATAAACGCGAGCCGAGTCGTAAGCTTTCGGCGTAACGTCGCTTCGTAAAGCCTGAGAAGCATGCGAAGCCGCAACAACCGCGTTCAATTCGTTGAACCTGCAACCCTGGTATCATTCCCAAAAACTTCTGCGCGTAGGTTTGGCAGGGAAGCGCGGCGCCGGAGAGCGCGAACGCGGCGCATGGCGCGTGGTATCCGATCAGGTTGATTCCCCGAATCGGTTTGAGATCGACATGGTTGAACTCGCCGCGCGCGTCCAGTTTTGCGAGATAACCGCAAACGTCCGTCGTGTTGGAGTACACCGCCTTCGCGTCTTCGTCGACGCAGAAGTACGGATAGTCCTTGACGATGCATGCGGCGGTCGCGGGTTCAAGCGTGACAATGGCGGAGCCGTCGCGCATAGCTTCGCGCAGCGTGGCGACGTTGCGCTGTGCGAAATCCTTCGCACGGTCGACGTCGCCGAGCGAGAAGGAGGTCAACCCTGACGTGTTCGGACGCTCCAGAACGCGGACGTCGACGCCGTTGCGTTCGAGCACGGCGATCGCCGCCTGAACCAGCTTCGGATCGAAGAAGCGCTCGTAGAGATCGACAAACAGCGCGACCTTTTTCTTGGCTCGGAGTATTCCCGGGACGTCTGGCTGGAGGATCGAATCGTTCGCGGCGTCGAGCTCCGCCTCGCGAGCACGGTAGCGTTTGGCGATGGCGCGACGTTGAGAGGCCGAGAGAATCCTCGGAACTCTGCGCGGCTGAGCCAGAGTCAGCGCGCGTTCGAGCCATCGTCGTCCGAACCATGTTCGCAGCGCGAGATTGGCGAGCGGCGCGAGAGTCGAGGCGACGCCGAGCGTAAGATCGAGCCGCGTGGCGCACAGTTCCGAAAAGCTAAAGCCACGCGCCGCGACCGCCGCGCTTCTGAGGCGGAACGCGAGCTTTGCCGCGTCGACCTGCGCAGGACATTCGACCGAACAGACGTGGCATCGCAGACATCGCATGCCCAGTTCAACCGCGCCGTCGCGCGTGAGCGTTTCGAGAGGCAGCGAGTCGTCCATGGCGCCTCGCAGGAGGTTTGCCTTGGCGCGGCACGACGATTCTTCTTCCGGCGTGTGCCGGAACGCGGGACACAAACGCGTTTCTGACGTGCGGATGCGGCAGTGTCCGCAACCGCAACATTGACGCACCGGGTCGAGGATGAAATCGGGATCCCAGACGAGTTGATATTCGAGTTGACGACGACTGTGAGAATCGTCGTGCGAAACGCCGGTCTTTTCGTCTTCGTCGCCGTGGAAAAAGCCCGCACGACGACGGATGGAACGTGAATAAAGAGCCGTTTCGCGGATCGCCGCGTCCGCCTCTGGCGCGAGGATCGCGTCGTCGTCCAAAGGCGACGCGCTGGATAAAACGTTGCGTCCTGGCTCGTCGTCGCCGCGTTCCTGCGACGCGTAGCGACGCATGCCGGGGGAAACGACGCAGTCGGGATTGAACAGGTTCTGCGGATCGAAAACGTCTTTGATTTCGACGAACGCGCGGCTCAATTCGGGAAAACGCTTGGTCAGCGCGGCGGTGCGCACGCGTCCGTTGCCGCGCGCGGAACCGATTTCCCCGCCATATCGGAGCACGAGATTTTCGAAGTCGTCGGAAAGCGCCAACGCGCGCCGTTCTTCCTCGGCGGAATAGGGCAGGATCGGCTGAATCGAAAGCTGACCGGCGCCGACGTGGCCGCCGACTGAGTAAACGAGTCGCGCTTTCTTAAAAAGCTCCTGAACGTCGCGGAGAAAATCAGGAACGGCGTCGACGGGAGTCTGGACGTCGTCCCAGAATGGGAAAAGACGAAAGTAGGGCGAGACGCGAAGTCGCGCGGCGCTCGATTTGCGCAGAAGATCGCGGAACAGATCGCGATCTTCCGGAGTGTAGGCGAGCCAGCGACCAAAGGAGCCGAGCTTCTCACGCGCGACGCGCTGGAGCGCGTTCATACGTCGCCGCACGTTCTCGTCGCTGTCGCCGTCGAGTTCGACCACGAGCGCGCCCTCGGAGCCCTGGGGAAACGCTTCTTCAAAGCGCGCGTCCCAGTCTCGTGTAAGCGTGACGACGCGACTGTCGAGCAGGTCGCAGAGCGTCGGATCAAATTCCAGAACGTGAGGCACGGCGCGAACCGCCTTGTCAAGCGAGTCGAAAAGAAGAATCGTCGAGCCGCTCACGAGCGGTTGCGAGAATGTGGAGAGTTTCGCCTCCACGATTATTCCGAGGGCGCCTTCGGAACCGGTGAAGAATCGCGTCGGATCGAAGCCGCGTCGAACGACGTCCCGAAGCGCGAAGCCGCATCGACAAGGCGACGACCCGCTCTGTTCGGCGTCGAGAAACCGTTCGTATTTCCAGATAACGCGCAGGGCGGACGCCCATGGTTCGGCGCGCAGCGTTTTGCGCAGTTCACGCGCGTCCGCCCCAAAAGTATGGAGAAAATACTCGTCGCGCACGAAATCGGAGCGGAATGACCGAAGACCGTAGCCGTCGTTGAAATCGTGTCCGAACTCGAGCGCGGCGCCCTGACGCGCGACGGCGCCGGCAAGTCGTTCGTCAAACTCGGTATCGAACCTCGGCGCGAACGGCGCGTTGGCGTTTGCCGCAACGTTCGCCTCGGTGAGCGCGGCGTTAAGAAATCGTCGTCTTGCCAGTCCCGCGTCGGAGGCGCCTCTCGAGGAAGGAAGCGAGGCGAAAGGACGCAAGGTCTGGATCGAACCGTCGGAAAGGACGACTTTGAGTTCGAGAACGCTTTCGTGAGGCGCGCCATAGCGGAGCCAGCGCGGACCGATGTTGTCAACCGAGAGAATACTGCCGATCGTGCCTGTTGGAACGTGCCCGGAGCTGGGCGCAAAGAAAACGTGGCGTGAATTACGCAACTGATAATTGACGCGTTCGCGGACCGCGCCGGGCTGGACGCGGATGTAACCGTCTCCCGCCTGTAGCACGCGGCGCATATAACGCGAGAAATCCAGAATGATTCCCGAACCGATCGAGCCGGCCGCCGCGCTCGTTCCCGCGCCGCGTGGATGCACGGACAGCCCCTTTTCTCGCGCATATTGGACGACGGCGGCGACGTCCTGCGCCGATCGCGGCCATACGACGGCGCGTGGTATTTCTTCGAAAGGACTGCCGTCGGAGGAGTAGAGCTGGCGCGCGACGTCGTCGCAGCGAACGTCGCCCTTGACCAGTCCGAGCAGATCGTCGTGAAGGCGCGCCTGACTTGCGCTCAGCGGTTCCTGCAACGTCATAGTTCCACCCCTTTCTCCAATGGACGGTATTTTACGGCGTCGACGAACTGTCCGCAAGCGCCGGAATAATTAAAGGCGGTCCCGTCGCCGTTCGGAACCGCCTTTAGAAAGAGTCGGAGCTAATCAAAGAGCGTCGTCACGCGCGTTTATGCGTTTCCTGCGCCTTCG
>CACYBR010000457.1 GCA_902772705.1 uncultured Planctomycetota bacterium | reverse complement strand
TTTTTTTCGAACGCCGTTTTCAGGAGCCTGTTCGTTCGTCGGATTCATCGGCGTTTCCACGCCTCTGAGTCAACGTATGCATTTAGCGGCGCGCGTCAACGAATGAAACGATATTAGACGCGGCGGCGACGCGGAAATTTCAATCGCGTCGCTTTCAGGAGTTGTTACACCAAAATGGCTAAAAAATATTTTACCAGCGAAGCCGTTGGGATGGGTCATCCCGACAAGTTAGCCGACCGTATTTCCGACAGCGTTCTTGACGCATGCCTCGCTCAGGATCCGCAGAGCCGAGTCGCCTGCGAAACGCTTGTCGCCACGGGCATGGCGGTCGTGGCCGGAGAGATCTCCACGAAAGCTCAGATCGACTATCAGGACGTCGTGCGCGGCGCGATCGAACGGGTCGGTTATACCGACGATGATTTCGGCATCAACGCGGAGTCCTGCGCGGTCCTCGTCGCGCTCGATAAGCAGAGTCCCGACATCGCTCAGGGGGTCGACGCGACAGCGACGAAAGACGTCGGCGCCGGCGATCAGGGTCTCATGTTTGGCTACGCCTGCAACCAGACGCCCGAGTTCATGCCGCTTCCGATCGCGCTTTCTCACCGCATAACCAGCCGTCTGGCGGATCTCCGTTTCCAGAAGGCGGTCGACTGGCTTCGTCCGGACACGAAATCTCAGGTCACGCTCGAATATGAAGGCGACAAGCCGGTCCGCGTCGACGCGGTCGTCGTCTCCACGCAGCACAGTCCCGACGTCGATCAGGCGACGATCCACGAATGGGTCGTCAAGAACGCGATTCTTCCATGTCTGCCGGAAAATCTCGTCGACGACAAGATCAAGTACTTCATCAATCCGACGGGTAAATTCGTCGTCGGGGGACCACATGGGGACGCGGGTCTGACAGGTCGCAAGATTATCGTGGACACGTACGGGGGTTGGGCGCGCCACGGAGGCGGCGCGTTCTCCGGAAAAGACGCGACGAAGGTCGACCGCAGCGCCGCGTACATGGCGCGTTATATAGCGAAGAACGTCGTCGCCGCAGGACTCGCGGACTCATGCGAGGTTCAGCTTTCTTACGCCATCGGGGTCGCCGAGCCTATCAGCGTCCTGATCGACCTTGGCGGAACCGGGCGTGTCGACGAACAGAAGGTTTCCGACGCCGTTCGCGAGCTTTTCCCGCTCACGCCACGCGGTCTGGTCGACGCGCTCGATCTTCGCCGTCCGATCTACGAGGTCACCTCGTTCGGCGGTCATTTCGGTCGTACCGGCGACGATTATGCCTGGGAAAAGAACGTCGGCGTCAAATGCGACTCCTATTTCACCTGGGAGAAAACGGACAAGGCCGCAGAGCTTTCAAAACTTCTTTGAAAAGCGCGGCGGCGTCCTTGTTGACTCCAACATTATATTTGGCTATACTCAGCGAACACTGACAAAAAGCGGCGTCGATCGTGGCGGCGGTTTGTTTGCCGTCTGCGGTTGGAGCGTTCCAGATTGAGATATGAACTGTTCAGAAATCTTCGATCCGAGCGGTTCTGATTTCAACTGAAGACGCCGCGCCATACCATACTATATGAGGGTTATTCTCATGCAAATGACTCGTAAGGATTTTCTCAAGACCGTCGCCCTCGGCGGACTCGCCACGACGCTTAGCGCTGTCGACGATATCTCCGTCCTCGCTCAGGAAGGTTCCAAGGACGGAAAAGCCGTCAATTTCGTCGCTCTTCTTGGCGGCGAACCCGCGCCCATGTTCGAAAAAGGAATGGAAGCGCTCGGCGGTATCGAACGCTTCGTTTCCAAGGGCGACAAGGTTACGATCAAGCCGAATATCGGTTGGGACAAGACGCCGGAACTCGCCGGCAACACGAACCCGGAACTGATCGTCGCGCTCATTAACGCCTGCAAAGACTGCGGCGCGAAGGAAATCACCGTCTTTGACCACACCTGCGACGAATGGCGCGCCTGCTATCGTAACAGCGGTATCGAAGACGCGGCGAAGAAAGCCGGCGCCAACGTCGTTCCCGCGAACGAAGAAAAATACTATGTTGAATGCAGTCTGCCGAAGGGCGTCGCCGTCAAGAGAGCGCTCATTCACAAGGCGATTCTTGATTGCGACAAATGGTTCAACGTTCCCGTCCTCAAGAATCACGGCGGCGCGCGTATGACCATCGCCATGAAGAACCTCCTCGGCATTGTCTGGGATCGCCGCGACATTCACCAGAAGGGACTGGATCAGGCGATCGCCGACCTCTGCACCCTCGACAAGCCCGCTTGCCTCAACATTGTCGACGCTTACCGCATCATGAAGACCAACGGTCCTCGCGGACGTAACGCGGACGACGTCGAACTCACCAAGGCGCTCTTCATGTCGACCGACCCGGTCGCCGTCGACGTCGCCGCCACGAAGTTCTTCGGACAGTTCACCGGCATGAAGCTCGAAGACGTCAAGTACCTGCCGCTCGGCGAAGCGCATAAGCTTGGCACAATGTCCGTCGACGCTCTGAACCCGGCGCGCATCAAGATGTGATTCGATCCCGGCGCGGTCTGATTGACCCCGCGTTTCTCGACCTTTTGACGACGACGTTTTTCACGGTCGCCAGTCTTCAGGAACGACGATCACATAAAGAGAACTTCTGCGCTCGGTCGCGGTTTTCAAGAAGCGGCGAGCGTTTAGTCATAGGATCGTCGGACGTTTTTCACAGGCGTCCGGCGATTTTCTGTATTCTTGCTTCCGACGATCTCAAGGTCGTTTGAATGTTCCTGAGCGTAAATAAACAACAGAAATGAAATATCGAATCCTGAGATTCATTCGCGTGCTTGTCGCGTTCTGCGTTCTGGCGGCGTTTATTATCTACTTCATCGACCTTAGTTCCTTTTTCTATACCCTCAACGAAACAATTCTGGGGAAAATCGAATCTTTGGTCGAAGCGGAAAAGCTTCCTTCCTTTTTCGCCAAATCACGACAGGCGCTCGCGTCGATGGGCGCTGCGACCGCGCAACTGCCCAAGATTCAATTTCTGCCGTCGATGCTCGCGGGCAGCTTTGTCGTCTTTGGCTGTCTCGTAGCCGCGACGCTCCTTTTCGGTCGCGTCTACTGCTCCGTCGTCTGCCCGTTGGGAATTCTTCAGGACGTGATCGCATGGTTCGGTCGCATCTTCGTAAAATTCTGCACGCGCGATGAAAAAGCGAAAAAGCAGGCGGAAGCTTATAAGGAAGCGGTTAAAAAAGCCGCGGAAGAAGGAAAGCCCGCGCCCCCTAAGAAACCGCGTAAACTCCAGCCGCTACGCAACTACGAGTATCGTAAGAATCCGCTTGCGATCCGCGTCGCGTTTTTGATCTTCGCCGTTCTGTCGACGCTTCTGGGCGGCGTTTACCTCGGACTCATTGAGCCATACGGCGCCTTTGGTCGAATCGCGGTCAACGTCTTCAAGCCGCTCTTCGCCATGATTAACAACGGTTTGTACGACTACTACAACGCGCGCGACAATTACACGTTCTTCTACTATGGGCTTCACCTGGAAAGCGTTGGCGCGTTCGTTATGGGCGTCGCGATGTTCGTCGTTCTTCTCGTATTCGCGGGCCGCTGGGGACGCTTATACTGCAACTCCGTCTGCCCTGTCGGCACGATTCTGGGCGCGCTGTCGCGGTTCTCGTTCTTCCGTACGCGCATAGACGCGTCCAAGTGCATCAAGTGCGGCATGTGCGCGAAACGCTGCAAGAGCTCCTGTATCGACCACAAGAATAAACGCGTCGACGCGAGCCGATGCGTCGTATGCTTCGACTGTTTCAGCGCCTGTAAAAAAGACGCGCTTTACTACGGAATTCCGCGACGCGTCAAGGAAACGAGCGACGAAGCGCAAAAACAGAAGCTGGAAGCGGAAAAGGAAACTGTTCTGCGCGAACTCGAAGGGTTCGACCGCGGCAAGCGTCAATTCATCACGCTCTCGCTGGCCGCGACGACCGCCGCGATCACGCA
>CACYBR010000456.1 GCA_902772705.1 uncultured Planctomycetota bacterium | reverse complement strand
GACTTTCTGCCGGTGGTTAAGCCAGAAGGAGGGCAAAAAATATCGTCTTCCGACAGAGGAAGAGTGGGAATACTGCTGCCGCGCCGGATCAAATACGCTGTACTGGTATGGCAACGACCCTGACGAGACGCCCAACTATGAGAATGTTTCCTTCGTTGATTACGACGATTCTCCCTATTGTTTCGACGATCCGTTCGAGTTCACTTCTCCCGTCATGTCCTTCAAAGCCAACCCGTGGAATTTGTACGACATGAGCGGCAACGTCGGCGAAATATGCCTGACACGCCAATCGGACAAATATGAACCGGTCGTTCGCGGCGCATCCTTTAGAGATTCATCGCATAACGCCGGCTCCTACGATAAGTGGCGCATTGATGACGACGACGAATCGAGTCCCGACGTCGGGTTCCGCGTCCTCATGGAAGCGCAATAATGACCGCCGCTTCGGGCGAGAACGGCGGTTCAGCGCGTTTCCGAGCGACGTCAGCGCCGTTCCAGCGCGCCATGAACCGCGAGCCTGAGCGTCGTCATGACCTTGTCGTAGTTCTCCGGAATATGAGGAAAGACGCAGTTTGCGCACTTCTTAATCACGCGACCGTCGCGCTCGATGAATTCCGGCGTTCCCGGACAATCCTTGATCCAGTACATCGGGCAGTAGCAGAAGAGGCAGTTGAGTTCGTCGACCCCATGATGACACGGATAGTACTGGCAATCGACGTTCCTGAAGAATCTATGCGAGTTTTCCATCGTTCCGTTCCTTTCGCCATCGCGCGCACTTGTCGACAAACGCCCGGGGAAACGCCGGGTTCGACGGATAATACAGGTGCGCGAACCCGAGCCATCGCGTCGCGTCGACATGCGCCGCGTCCCAGCTCCTGCCCGTCGTCGGCTTGACCGCCACGCAGTCCTCGCCGTTATTGTCCGAGTCGTAATAATGGAACTCGTGACCGCGAATCGCGCCCGCGTTTTCTGTCAGAAACGTCGGGCGCTTTTCTTTCAACTCAACGTAGCCAAAGCGCGCGAGCCTGCCCGTAAAGCGACATTCCCCCGGAATCGCGCCGACGAGCTTAACCCGCGACCCTTCCGGCGTTTCGATAGCGTCGTGCAGGTACATGAACCCTCCGCATTCCGCGAGCGTCGGGAGCCCGGCGTCGTACGCCGACCTGATCGACGCGAGCATCCCTCGATTCTCGCTGAGCGCCCTCGCATGAAGCTCAGGATAGCCGCCGCCCAACAACAGCCCGTCGACGTTCTCCGGCAGTCGCGCGTCCGCAATCGGCGAAAAGAAGACGAGCTCGGCGCCCGACTCGCGCAGCATCCTCAGGTTGTCGTCGTAATAGAAGCAGAACGCGTCGTCGCGCGCAACGGCGATCCTTGCGCGGACCGGCGTCGCGCGGTCATGCTCGGCGACGCTCTCGGGCAGCGTCCGCGCCGCCGCCAGCATCGCGTCGAGTTCGAGCGTCGCCGCCGCCGTCGCCGCCGCCCTTTGCGCGCGTTCCCTGATATCGTCGACCTCGCCCGGGAGCTTAAGTCCCAGATGACGGCTCTCAAGCGTCTCCTCTTTGTTCTCGGGATAATATCCGTAAACCGTCGTTCCCGCTTCTTCCTCAATCACGGGTCGTAGCCGCCGGAACGTCGATTCTGACACGCGGTTGAGGATCACGCCCGAGATTCGCCGATCCTCGTCCATCGCCAGAAAGCCTTTGATCACGGCGAGAACGGAACGGCCGGTCCCCTTCGCGTCGACGACGAGCGCGATCGGCAGTCCGAGCGCTCGCGCAACGTGGTACGAGGAGCCCTCGTCCGAACGGAAATCGGCGCCGTCGTAGAGCCCCATGACGCCCTCGACGACAATCGCGTCCGCGTCGCGCTCGCGCTCAAAGAGCGCCCGGGTCGTCGCTTCGTCCGCCATGACAAGATCGAGATTGCGCGACGGCGCGCCGAGTATCGCCCGGTGAAAGAGCGGGTCGATGTAGTCCGGCCCGCACTTGAACGCGCGCGTTCGCAGTCCGCGATTCTTCAACGCGCCGAGCAGCGCGCAGACCACCGTCGTCTTGCCGCGACCGCTGCCAGTCGCCGCTATCATAATCGCTTGCGTCATTGTCGCCTGAAATTGAAGGAAAAGAGAAAAACGGGATTGTTCGCCTGAAGCATCCTGTACTCGCCAGTCTGCCTGACCTGATCGACGGCGATCTGCGCGACGTCGAGATCCGCGACCGGAAAGCGCTTCGTCAGCGCGTTCATCTGCGCGACGCTCTCAAGACTCACGGCCGTCATGACGACGCGCATTTCAGGATTGATCGCGCAGAGCTTCTCAAGAATCGCGTCGAGCCGTCCGCCGCTGCCGCCAATAAAGGCGACGTCGCCCCTCGGAAGCGCGTCGAGCCCCTCCGGCGCGGTCGCCTGGACCACGTCGACGTTCGTCGCGCCCAACGCCGCGACGTTCCGACGTATGAGCGCGACCGCCGCGTCCGCGCGTTCCACCGCGTAGACTCGCGCGCTCGGCGCGACCAACGCCGCCTGTATCGCGATCGAGCCCGAGCCCGCGCCAATGTCGTAGACGACCTGACCCGGCGCGAGCTTCATCTGGCAAATCGCGAGCTTGCGGACCTTCTCTTTCGTCATCGGGACAAGATCGCGCGCGAAGTCGTCGTCGCGCAGCGTCGGCACGAGAGGTCGCGGCGTCGGCGACGACTGAAGGAGCGCGCCAACCCAGAGCCCGTCCCCGTCGAGGCCGACAAGCTCGCAGGGCGCAAGATCATACAGCTTCTCGTCGGGATAGGAAAGCTGGAACCCCAGCAGCGCGCGAACGCCCGGAACGTCCGCCAGCAGCGCGCCGACCCGTCGCACGTCCGAAACGCCCGACGTGATGAAAAACGTCTTGCGATTCTCGCGCGCCGACGCCTTGAGCGACGACGACCAACGCGATTCGTCGACCCCATGAAGGCTCATGATCGCCGCGTCCTGCCACGCGATTCCCAAGCGCGCCGCCAGCGTCGTCACAGAGGAAACGCCGGGCATGACGCGCACGTTCACGCCGTCGAGCGCCTTGAGCGCCGGATAGAGCCGCTCGCAGCCGCTGTAAAAGCCGGGATCGCCCGAAAAGAGAACCGTAACCTTCCTGCCGCCGCCGCGCTGCGCGCGGATCTCCGCCAGCGCGGGTACGACGTCGTCCTTAAGGAAGACGGGACGGCGGATCGCGGCGCCGGCGACCCCTTCGAGCATTCTCGGCGCGCCGAAGAGATAGTCGGACGCTTCGATTCGCGCGCGAACCTCCTCCGTCATGAGCGCGGACGAGCCGCAGCCGACGCCGGCGAGCACGACGTCGAGCGGCGCGACCGCGATCGGAACGCCCAGGAGCGCTTCGAGACGCTTGACGACGTCCTCCATCGCCATGCCAGACTCGTCGCCGCTCTCCGGCCGCGCGACGACGTGGACCTCGACGCCGACGTTTCGCGCCGCATGAAGCTTCGCGTCTTCGCCGCCGAGCGCGCCGCTTTCCTTCGTCACGAGATATTTCACGTCGTATTGACGCAGGAACGCTTCGTTCGTCTCGCGCGTAAAGGGTCCGTGCATCGCGACGATCTGTCTGCCGTCGAGCCCTGCGGCGTAACAGAGTCGGAGACTCTCGAGACTCGGCAGCACGCGCGCGACGACCCTTGCGCGCAGTTCAGGGTCCTCGCAGAACGGCGCGAGCTCCTTGCTGCCGGTCGTCAGCGCCACGCGTCCGGTCGTCGAGCGCAGCGCGTCGGCGCACGAGCGCATATCGGCGTGGACGATCGCGTCGCCGACGACGCTTGAGGAGCGCCGCAGTCGCAGACACGGCAGTTCAAGCCCGGCGAGGCTCGCGCGAATCGTTTGCGAAACGAGCGTCGCGTAAGGGTGCGTCGCGTCCACGACGACCTCGGGCGCGAGCGTCTCATAGAGCCGCCGCATCTGCTCCGCGTCGAGACGACCCTGACGCACGCGGAGATATTCCGACTCGCGCATGACCTGCGCGCCGTAGTCCGTCGCGACGCAGACCTCGCACGAGATTCTGGAACGTTCGAGCGTCTCGGCGAGCTCGCGTCCCTCCGTCGCGCCCCCAAAGATGAGAACTCTGGTCATCGATAGCCTCTCCTGGTCACGAGTTTGCCGTTCTGAATAAAGGTCGTCGAGTTCCCGATAAAGACCGTCGTGAACATATTGACCGCGCGCTCGCGAAGCTCGCAGAGCGGCCCGACCCACGTCTGCTCGCCGGCGCGACCGATATTCTCGACGCACCCGCACGCGCGCTCGGGCGACGCGCCCGCGGCAAGCATGACGTCGCACGCGCGTCGAAGATAGTCCGCGCGACGACGACTCGACGGATTATACAGCGCCGCCGCAAAGTCCGCTTCGATCACGGCGCGAAGACGCCTCGCTATCGTCTCCCACGGCGTCATGAGGTCGCTGAGACTCACGACGCAGTAATCGTGATTGAGCGGCGCGCCAAGAAGCGCCGCCCCGCTCGTCGCCGCCGTAATCCCGGGAACCACGAAAAGCTCGACCCCGGGATATTCCCCCGAAAGCTCGTACGTCAGCGACGCGAGCCCGTAGACCCCCGCGTCCCCGCTGCAAAC
Source organism: uncultured Planctomycetota bacterium (assembly GCA_902772705.1). Taxonomy (GTDB): domain Bacteria; phylum Planctomycetota; class Planctomycetia; order Pirellulales; family Thermoguttaceae; genus RUG369. The sequence goes on along the minus strand of CACYBR010000456.1, from coordinate 561 downwards.
GAGCGCGACCTGTCTGCCCTCGAGCGCGAGCGAATAGCACAGCCGGCAACGTTCGCGCTCCTTCGTCATTCCCGTCGTTCGGTATTCCTTGTCGGGCAAGAACGCTCTGAGCAGCTCGACGTAGACCGAATATCCGACGATCACGTCGCACCTTTCGAGCGCGGTCCGCGCCTGACCGGTGAGAAACTCCTCGCGTCCGGGCCCGATCCCTACGATATAGATTGCGTTTTCCATGTCTTAACGACCGCCTTTCTTTTCGCAATCGCCAGCGCGACGCCATTTCCAGACTGCTTTCTCAGGACAAGCTCGGCGCCGTCCCCCGCGCACAGAACCGCCGCGCGCTCGCAGACGTTGTCGACCCCGACCGTCTCGCGGACAAATTCCGACCGCGTAAACGAGCCCGCGACCGCCGCGAGCTCTTCAGGCGAATAAACGACAAACTGCGCGCGGTTCTTCGTCGCGAAGCGCGCCAGCGCGTATTCGCGCCTCTTGAGGTCGACGGTCGCAATCGCGGCGAACTCCCGGTCGACGGAGGAGAGCCCCGCCATGTCGAGGCGTTCG
>CACYBR010000455.1 GCA_902772705.1 uncultured Planctomycetota bacterium | reverse complement strand
GGGCGATCGTGACCTCGGAGACGCATCCTTTAGAATCGCCGGTTCCAGTCGCGACGGCCTTGATATTGTAATCGGCGGTCGTCGGCGTATAGGAAAGCTTGTTTCTCGCGGAAACGATCTCGACGTCGCCGGAGTCCGTGACATGATACCATTTAATCGACGCGGCGGCGTTTTCGGCGCCGGTCAGCGCGACGGAGATCGGCGCTCCGACCTCATATTCCGCAACGGAAGAGGTGAGCGCGATTGGCGCGAAGATCCTTTCATGGAAGCGTTCGAGCGTCTTGCCTTTGGCGTCGACGCCATAGACGCGGAACCCGTAGGATCTGCCGACGTAGAGACCGGTTACTTCGAGAGAGGTCGTCGTGAGACCGGTCTTGTAATTCGGCCACGTTTCGCCGTTGTTCTTGGAAAGTTGAACCTTGTAGGTTACGGCGCCGGGGATCGCGGACCATGAGACGCTCGCTTTGCGGGTCGCGGGGTCGTAGTCGAGTGCGACGGGGGGCTCAGGGTGGGCGATCGTGAGCTGAGAGACGCATGGTTCAGACACGCCAGTTCCGGTCGCGACGACCTTGATATCGTAATCGTCGGTCGTCGGGACATAGTAAAGCTTATTCCTTGCGTCGGCAATCTCGACGTCGCCGTCTTCTGTGACGCAATACCATCTGATCGACGCACTCGCGTTAAAGGCGCCAGATATGTACACGGGAATCCTTGAGCCGACGACATAAGAGTCGGCGGACGTCGTTATTCTGAAGGGCGTGAAGGTTGACTGGCAGTACGACTTCATCTGCGTTCCGGCGGCGCTGTAGCCTTCGACGCGGAACTTATATGTAGCGCCGATATAGAGCCCCTGAGCCTTCACCGTTAGCGAGTCGAGGTTCTTGCGGTAGGAAATCCAGGTTGAGCCGAAGTCTCGAGAGATTTTGACGTTGTATTTCTCCGCGCCGGGGAGCGCCGGCCATGTCAGGGTCGCGGAGTTCGACGCGTAGTTCGAGAAGGATACCTTGCCGGTTGGCTTCGCGATATTGATCTGCGAGACAAAGCCTTCTGACGCGTCGTAGCCCGACGCGACGACGGTCAGTTCGAAGTTCGCGTCCGTCGGCGTGTATACGAGCTGATCGCGCGCCGATTCGATTTCGACGAGTCCGTCGTTCGTGACCTGATACCAGCGAATCGCAGCGCTCGCGTCGGCGGACGCCTGCAATGTGATCTCGCGCTGGGCTCCAACCCTGTAGGGGGTCGTTGGCTGAACGAGCGCGACAGGCGCGATCGTTCCCTCGACAAAGTCGCGCAACTGAGCGCCGTTGCTCGCGATCCCGTAGACGCGAAACGCGTATGTCTGACCAGGGTAGACGCCATTGACGGCACAGCCGTTTCGCTGGACGTTCTTAGCGTACGTGGTCCATGTCGCGCCTCCGTCCTTCGACAGCCTGACGAGGTAGTTTGCGGCGCCGTCGATCACAGGCCACTCGACGAGCGCCTGACGCGAGCCGGAATTGTACTTCTGGAGCGTTACGGCAGAACGTTCGAAGACGAACTCTGTCACGCAGCCTTTAGAATACCTGGTTCCCGTCACAACGACTTTGACGTCGTGGAACGCCTTCGTCAGCGTGTAGGTCGTCTGCCCCGTCGCCTCGACGATTTCGACGTCGCCGTCGGCGGTTACGTTGTACCACCGCACGTCGCAGGACGAGTCGGCGGAGCCGGTAATCGTAATCGCGATCGGAACGCTTTGCGTGTAGCTCGTCGCGGCGGAGTCGGCGGCGATCGGCGCGAAGACCGCCTTGCGCGTTCCGGTCAACGCGTCGCCGGACTCGGAATAACCGACGATCTCGAACGTGTACGTTCTGTTAGCGTAGAGACCGTTGACGGTTGTCGCCTGGACGTCGTCGAGCGTCTTGTAGGTCGACCATGTCGCGCCGTCGTCCTTGCTGAGACGGACGCGATAGCTTGCCGCGCCGCTTATCGGGGCCCAGGCGAGCGTCGCCTGACGCGTCTGAGCGTCGTAGACGAAATCGATCGCATTCTGAAGCTGCGACGCGTCGAGCGTGATCTTTCCGGAGACCGCCGCGTTGTTCGTTTCGAGAACCTCGAGAACGGCGTCGTCAACGTCGGATTCTACGACGAGGTAGTAGTCGCCGGGTCCCCAGTTTTCCTCGTTGAACGGCAGCGACACGGTCGCGCTGCATGCGACGCTCTCGCCGATCGCGATCGCAGTTCCGAGCGCCGTGTCCGTTCCCGCGTCGACCGTCGCGAGCAGCCGTCGCTCGCCGGAGCCGTCGGCGGTTTTGACGAGGTAGATTCGGTCGCGCCACGACCCGAGCGCGTCGGCGGTTCCGGCGTTCGTCGTGATCCATGAGACGACGATTTCGGAGCCGAGCATGACGGGCGCTGTCACGTTGGAGACTGTCAGGTCGGGAAGCTTGACCTCAAAGGTTCCGACGAATTTGTCGTCTGCCTCGCCGTTGGGATAGGCTTCGTTCTGATTCATGACGACGCCCTCGTCGCTGAGAACGTCGGGCCCGATTTCAACGCTATAGACCCCGCTGAGACGCGTCGTCTGGTTAAAGTAGACCCGGAACGACGTGTTCGCGGAGTTCAGCGCGCTGACGGAATAAATCTCGACCGCGTCGCCGCAGGGATCGACGATCGCGACGTCGTCCTTTGTGAAGGAGACGCTGTCGACCGCGCGGTCGAAGTTGACGTCCACGAAGGGACGCGACGCGTTCGTCGACGACGCGCCGCACGGAACGACGGAAACGACCTTGACGCCCGAGACGTAATCAATATTGAAGCTCAGACGCGTCGACGTGACGTAATCCTGAAGGGCGACGAGTTCGTCGAATTCCAGACCGGAATAAGTCGTTGATTCGTCGACCGTAAGGCTGTCCGCCTCCACGACGACGAAGCCGCGACTGCCGATCCTGTGAGAGTAGCCCGCAGGCTTGACGAGCGAGACCTTGCCCGCGATCTGAGCGTCGCCTGCAACCGCCAGCGAGACGTAGTCCGCGTCGCCGCGTTCCATCTCCGAGTTGACGGTCGCAGAGAGCGTTCCATTCGTGGTCTGAATGAAATTTCCGTCGAGCGTGATCGTCCCGATATCCGTCTTGATCGTTCCTGAGTTTGTCAGGTTCGTCCTGATCGCGCCGGAACCCTGCAAAACGCCGTCTTCGGCAAGTTCGAGGTTCAGCGAAGGCTGGAACCCGTCGCCTTCGTAGGCGAGCGTTCCGCTAAACGTCGCCAGGGACGGCAAGGAGACGACCGATTCGCGCAAAACCGTCAACGATCCGCCGGTCCAGGACTCCAGAGCCGGGAAGGAAACGTTCGTGTACGGCGTCGACGTGAAGACCATGTTGGCGACGGAGACGAGCGCAGGGATCGAGCGGGATTCCTGATCGGTCTGGAAGACGAAAGTCGCGCCGTCCGACTTGATCGTCCGAAGCGCGTTGAGATTGATCGTTCCTCCGAGAGATTCAGAGAACGTATTAGTTCTGTCGTACTGGCACGTTGTGATTTCGGTCAAGGCGGGCAGATTAATTTCGCCGCCGAGCGTTGCGGAAGCGCTGATTCCCGCCCAGCTTCCGGTCGCCTTGACGTCGCCGAGATTGGGAAGACTGAGTCTCGTTCCTTCGCCGGTCGCGGAGAAGATAGCGCGCTCATCGTCGTAGCTGGCAGTATAGTTTTCGATTCCGTCGAGCGTAAGTTGCGCGCCGTCGAAGAGCGTGAACCTGCTGTCGTCGATATTTGCGAGGCTTGGCGCGTCGAACGTCGAGGTTGACGAATTCAGCGCGACGCTCGTGTTTGTGAGCGAGGTCAAAGCGGGAGCGCTGAACGTCGCG
>CACYBR010000454.1 GCA_902772705.1 uncultured Planctomycetota bacterium | reverse complement strand
TCGGTCTGAGCGCTCTGAACCCTTCCGAGAATCGCAAGGTTGGCGCTCAGTAGCGCTTCAATAACGTCGGCGAGCGTTTCGAGTTGGGATTTTCCCTTACGATTGAGGCTTCCGTTGGACTTAACGCCGGCTGCGTCGAGCGCCTTTTGCGCGGCGGCGGTTAGTTCGTTAAGCCGCTTTTGAGAAAGGGCGAAGGTCTCTCCGGACCCGGCGGACGTCGTGGCGACGGCCTCCTTAATCTTAGAAAGAAGGGAACGTTTCGAGCCGCCGGCGTTCTCGCTCTTAACCGCTTCGGTCGAATCCACCGCAACTTTGCGCGAATTCTTTTCCTCACGCGCGCGAACGCTTTGAGCGGGCTGAGGTTGCGCCTGAACAGTTTCGTCGGCAGGCGCGTCCTTACGGCGATTGCGACGCTCCCGTTCTGGCGACGACGCAAGCTCTTCAACGAATTCCTCGTCGCCATGGGTCAATCTCGTAGAACCGTAGCTTGGAATCGCATAGGGATCGATCTCGTCGTCGCCGACCTCGGCGACAAAGCTGGCGTAATCTTCGGCGCGCCTGGTCTTGACCGGCTTCTTCTTGACGGGCGCGTAAGGATCCTCGTTAGGATTGGACGCGTAGAGGGTGTTGGCGACGTGTTCGTCGCGTCGAACGCGACTCTTCTTACGTTTGGAAACCGCGATTGGTTCGATCAGATCCTCTTGAACCTGATCGTCGACAGCCCCCCACTCAAAATTATCTTTAGCGTGCCGATTATCCGGACGCCGACGGCGCGCTCCACGAACGGGAGCGCCAGAATCATTGTTCCTGGCCAAATTGATATTCCTTGTATCGCCTGAACACGGAGCTAAACGTCGCGGCGTCGACGCGCGAGGGGTCGCGTCAGTCGACAAACGCCGGGAATTGCGCCGTGTCCCGACCTCTTCCGCTCCGACTTTTCCGAAGTCAGGAAAAAAGTTTGCCTCGTCGGCATGACAGCCTCGGCGAAACGAACGGACCAGAGGTCGCATATTTCATGCGGCGGCGTCGCGCAGACGCCGCGCGTAAAAGAAAACTGAGCGCGAATCAGCAAACAAGCATCTCGCGGAACTTGGCAACGCGCTCGTCAACGTCTTCGCGTCGAACGTATTGGAAACGTTCCAGAGAGAAACCTTCAATATTGAGACTCGCAACTACAGTCGCATAAAGGAGCGCTTTCTTAATGCTCTCAGCGCTCAGTTCGCCGGCCTCGGCCAAAACGCCCATCATCGCGCCGGCAAAAGAATCGCCTGCGCCGGTCGGATCAAGAACGTTGTCGGTCGGGTACGAGGGAACGAGAAACAACTCGCTGCCGCTCATCCAGAAAGCGCCGTATTCGCCGCGTTTGACAACGACGAAACGAGGTCCCATTTCGAGAATTTTTCGAGCCGCGTCTCGAGGAGACGACTCCACGCCGGTAAGGAGCGCCGCTTCGCTGTCGTTAAGAATAAGTCCGTCAATTCTTCGCAGAAGCGCACAGAGCTCGTCGCGCATATTGTTGATGTAAAAGTCCATCGTATCGGCGACGACAAGCTTTGGCGAGGCAATTGAATCGAGGAGCGCAAGACAGGAATCGGGCGCGCAGTTACCCAGCAGGACGTGGGAAGAGTCTCTGTAGGAATCCGGGACGATCGGCTTGTAGTCTGTCATAACGTTCGCTTGAAAAACAAGCGTTTCGCGCTTATTCACGTCGTTATCGTAGCGCCCAGACCAAAACATCGTATCGCCGTCAGAGCGAACCTCAAGACCTTCGAGATCGACGTTATGAGAGCTTAATAGTTCAGAATACGCTGAATTCCAGTCCTTACCGACAACCGCGACGAGACGCGACTGCGTGAAAAAACTCGCCGCGAAGGACGCGTAAACGCCCGATCCGCCCAGAGAACGATCGCGCGCGCCATACGGCGTGTCCAACGAATCGTAGGCGGCGGATCCTATCGTCAACACTGACATGACGCTCTCCAAAAACAAAGGACCGAGCTCAGGGGCTCGCCGATCAGGACTATGCGCGCCAGCGTACGCTGGAAGCCCGAAAAACTCCAAAGAAGGGATTAGAGAAATTATAACGGCGTCCACGTCTCGCGCAACATTCAAAATGTGATTTTCAACATTTTTCAAGCGCCGTTTAACCACCCGTTACGACTTACCACCGACTTTGAGGCTTGAGGATCGCATCGATCTTTTCTACCAGTTCTTTGAGACCGTAACCAGTAACCGCCGAGATCAGGGACGCGTCAATATTGAGCTCGTCCTTGAACCGTTTTTGCGTCACGACCGCTTCAGGGAGGTCGTTTTTGGTCACGGCAACGATCTCGAGCCGACGTCCAAGCTCGTCGTCAAACTGCTCAAGTTCACGACGTATGGTAAGATAATTCCTGATCGGATCTGTACCGTCCAATGGCGCCGGCTCCACCAGATGAAGGAGAACCCCCGCTCGCTGGATGTGACGAAGGAAGTCGTGCCCAAGTCCGATCCCCTGGCTGGCGCCCTCTATCAGTCCCGGAATGTCCGCTATCACGAAGCCTCGATCTCGATCGATCTGCGCGAAACCAAGGTGCGGCGTCATCGTTGTGAACGGGTAAGACGCGATCTTCGGTCGCGCTTTCGTCAGACGGCTGAGCAACGTGCTCTTGCCCGCGTTGGGAAGCCCGACAAGTCCAACGTCGGCGATCATGCGCAGCTCAAGACGAATCGAACGCGCCTGACCAGGCTCGCCGGGTGACGCCATCGTAGGAGAGCGCAACGTCGCCGACTTAAAACGAACGTTGCCCTTGCCGCCGTTGCCGCCGCGCGCGACAATGAATTCCTTTTTGTCCTCGTCGAGGTCCTTCAGGAGCAAATCGTGTTTCAGATCAAAGACCATCGTGCCGACCGGCACGTCGATCACGAGGTCCGCGCCATTTGCGCCGTGACACTGAGAGGAACCGCCCTGCTCGCCATGCTGCGCCTTCCATACGCGCTGATTCGCAAGCGCCAGAAGGCTCGCGACGTTGCGATTCGCGCGAAGCACGACGTCGCCGCCCCGTCCTCCGTCGCCCCCGTCGGGACCGCCGCGCGGCACATATTTCTCACGTCGGAAACTGGCGCACCCGTCGCCGCCCTTGCCGCCTATCACATCAATTTGAACTTCGTCGACAAACATAGTTCTTCCTGCCTTCCGATCAAAAGCCGGGATCCTGCCGTCGCGGCGGTAAACCGGCTGGCGCGCGTCTATTCGCGCATTTTTCGCAGATATAAAAAAAGGGGCCGGCCATAGAACCGTCCCCCCATGCGTTTCTCGCCGGAATTCCCAAAAGAGGAATTCCTCGTTCAATCAGACGTTCGCCTCAAAGACGTTGACACGACGTCCGTTCTGATCAAACGTAACGACGCCGTCGACCAGAGAATAGATCGTGTAATCGTTGCCGAGTCCGACGCCCTTGCCGGGTCGCCAGCGGGTTCCGCACTGACGAACGATGATGCTGCCGGGCTGAACCGTCTGACCGCCGTAAACCTTAACGCCGCGGCGCTGTCCGTTCGAGTCGCGACCATTGCGGCTGGAACCTTGACCTTTCTTATGAGCCATTGTACTACCTTTACCTACTTTTATTATGAGATGATCTGGACCGTCGACTGGCGCTTCTCGCTCAGGGCGCGTTTGCCTAAACCACGGAAAACGCCGCGCCGTCGCCTTGCGAGGAATCTTCCTAACCTCGCGCAATAGACGGCGTCCGATCTGTCGGGACCTCGTTCAACGCTCGGCTGAGCGAAAGAAGAAGGACGCGCGCGTCACTGACGCAACAATATTTCGGAACATTTTACATGTAGATCCACTCGTAGTCAAGCTCCCCTGGCAGATTATTATAAATTTCACTGCCGCTGTGAGCCTCGTCGCCGGGATTGAAGAAATTAATCTTCAGGACTTTACGCCAGATATCGCGACCGGATCCCACCTGATCGCTCTCGACCTCGTCCGTAATTTCCCACTTCAAAGCGTTCGTCAAACCGCTGACATAAACGGAAAATTTATCGACGCGTGGATCGACGTCTTTCCAGATAGCGACGCCCCATACGGTCTGTCCCGGCAAAATTTCCGCGTTGGCAATTCTCGTCGTATCGAGAAAATTCTGACCCTGACGACCTTCCTTACGCGCGATCTTTGCCATGGCAATCGGATCGAAAACGTCGTAGTAAACGACCTCCTTCGTCCCAAGCTTCTGACCATAGAAGAGATCGTTCGCGGATTTGCGTTCATAGACAAGACGATCCTGAATCGAAGCGCTTGCGAAGACGAAACGTGGGATAAACTTAATCGCGCCGGCCTCGTCGCCGGTCTTGAAAATTACGTCCTCGCCGCGGTAGACGCCCTTCAGGTTGTTTGATGGATGCTCAAACTTCTCTTCCTCGCGATCGGGATTAACGACCGTCTGAGAAACGTCCGACTCGATCGAATCGTCGAGAACCGCCTTG
>CACYBR010000453.1 GCA_902772705.1 uncultured Planctomycetota bacterium | reverse complement strand
TTTTTGGCAAGTTACAAAACGCGCATCCGCGTTTTCTCGGGGCGTCGTTCTACGATAAGCGACGCCTGAAGAAGAATAGCCAAGAGCGCCGCAGACGACTGAGCGTCTGCGGTTCGCTACGGATGAAAACGCGAAGAATCAGCGGAAAGAAAGAATCGTCGTCTCATGGGGCGCGAGCTTAACGTTAAAGACGGTCGGCCGCTCGGAGTCGCGCGCAACGTCGACGATCCGACCCGTCTTCGGGTCCCACCTGCGAACGGGTACGGCGCCGTCGTCCGCCGCGAAGGTCAGCATGACGTCGATCGGGTCGGCGTCCTCGTTAAAGAGAAAATAGAAATCGACGCCGCGCTTGGCGACGTGTCTGACCCTCAGACCCGGCGCAAGGGACGGAACCGCCGGCGTAAGCAAGCCCCTGCGCGCGTTTTCCGGCGTAATCGTCGCAACGTCGATTCCGGAGAATCGACGGACCAGCTCAAGCGCCTGCCCTTCGTTTTCCGCAACGACCGGCGTCGCCGCCTGCCCCTCAAAGCGCGCCGCGTCCCCCTTCATGCAGACGAGACGCCCCGTCGCCGCCGCTTTCGCCAGCAGCGGGGTCGCTTCGGTCGACGCGGCGCCGGGGGGCGTTAGAAGCGTCTCATACCGCGCCGTCGGAAGCGCGATTCCCGCGTCGAACGTCGCGTCCTCGAGGAACCGCGTCTCAAGATAGTTAAAGTCGAGCTGATTGCGCATGAGCTCGCGCGTAAGCCAAATGGACGCGACGCCCGAATCGACCAGAATCGCCGTCGGCGCGACGACCTGCGAATCCGTATTGAGCCAGCTCAGACGCGCGCAGTAATCCGCGAACACGTTGTATCCGTCCCACCATTCGGAGTTGGGTCCGACGTCAGGGGGTCGTTCCTCCAGGCGCGGACCGCGAATCGAATAATAAAACGCGTGCGGTACGAACATGTTCTGACCGCGAACCACGCACCAGTTAATGAGCCACCAACATTCGTCAAACGTCAGATTATGACCATAGGCGCCGAAAATCTCGTTAAGATTGCGCCGCGCCCCGTTATGCTGCGCCGCGCTCGACGCGACCTTCGCCATCATCCCATGAGTCGAGTCAAACGCCTTCCCACCCGGCTCTATATACCGCCAGACGATATCCTGTCCCGGGATCTGGAATTTGTTAAGAACGCCAATGTCGCCGGAGCCCGCAGGATGCCCGCAGAGTTTCGTTCCATGCTCGACGCACCATTGCGAGATACGCGAGTAGTACGTCTCCTCAAGCGCGAGCTGAACCGCTTTGCCGTACCGCGCGCGAATCGCGCCGCTCTCGGGCGTCGCGTTCTCCCAAAGCTCGCGCAGTCTCGGACGAAAATCGACGCCGCCGTAACGGTTAATGACGTCGAGCGATCGCAGATTGCCCTCCTTCATGCCGCCCATGGAGCCGCGCCCGAGAATCGACGGCTCGTCCGTGAAGATCCCAACGACGACCCCGTCCTTAAAATATTCCTCAAACTCGTCGTAAAAGCGCTGATAAACGAGTCGGATGAACGCGTCGACCGCCGGTGGATAGAGCAAATCGGACGCGGGGGGCGAAAACTCGCCCGGATTCTTCGACTCGTCGCCAAGATAATGCAGACCGCGAATGACGCCGCCCGAAGGCGCGTCGTAGATTTTGACGGTCTGACCCTTGTCGTTCTCGTATTCGTCGACGTATATCCAGTCTTCCTGAACGGGATTGCGCGGCGCAACCTGCTTCCCGTCGTCGTCGTAGACGACGCGCACAAAACCGCGCGCCGCGTTCGCCGGATCCTCCGCGACAACCTGACCCGCCGACGAGCCCGAGGGATACATCCCTTCGTCGTAGAGTATCACGCGCATGTCGCGTTTCCGCGCTTCCTCGAGCGCAAATCTCATCGCGTCAAGAAGTTTGGGGCTCATCCATCCGGAATCCTCTGGGAGTCCGATCCGCGGATGGATCGTAAAGCCATGCACGCCATGGGCGTCGAAATCCTCGATCTGACGCGCGATCTCGTCCTTCGAGAGCTCGTCGTTCCAGAACCAGAACGGCAAAAGCGTGAACTCCCGGGGAGGGTCGCGGAATTCGTCTTCGAGCGACCGGGTCGCGTCGTCCGCGTTCGCTCGGCTCGACGGCGCGCTCAAACACGCCGGCGCCGCGAGCGTCAGAACGATCAACAGCGTCAGACGAAATCGGAATATTACGTCGCGTCTCATTGTTGTTCCCCTGTTGCTGACCGTCGGTCAGGATTGATTTTTCGCCAGATTCTTGATCTCTTTAAGGAGCGTCGCCTCCTCGCGCCCACGATAGAATTCGTCGAGCGGATAGCATCCGGAAACGAGTCCGGCGCGCGGCGCGTTCGTACAGTCGCCAAAGGTGCGGCAGATTCTCCTCTTCTCCAGCGGCCTGCCGGCGAGATAATCGGACGCCATCTGCGGATAGGAGAGAATCGAACGTCCCAGCCCGATCATGTCCGCGCCGCCCGTCTCCAGAACCCATTCGCCCACCTGCGGCAGGAATTCCTGGAGATAGGAGTAGCCCGAACCGATCAGGAAGAGGTTCGGGCGTCGCTCCTTGAGCGCGCGAACCGTCTTGAGCTGACGCGAAACGCCCAGCAACGGATCCTCCGGCGGAAGATAACCGTCGGAAACCGCAAACGCCGCAGGTCGCTGCGTGTGCGGATTGTAGTACGGACTGCCAAAGGTCGCGCCGATAAGCGTCACCCCGAGTTCGTCGAGGAGCCCGACGAACTCAAGCAACTCCTTCATTTCCGGATCAACCCCAAGCCCGGTCCCGTCGCCGTTGAACGCGTAGGGATACGCGCCGTCCCTGTCGAAGTCCCACGCCATTGGTCGACCGACCCCGTCGGGTCCTTTTTCAAAGGGAATCAGATCGCCGAGACTCAGACGCGTCCCGATATCGAGCCCCGGCGCCGCGATTTTGATCGATTCGACGATATCGCGGAAGAAACGCGTCCTGTTCTCAAAACTGCCGCCGTATTTTCCCGGGCGGTCGTACGCCGTGAGAAACTCATGACCGAGGTACCCGTGCGCGCACTTGATATCGACAAAGTCAAACCCCGCCTCCTGCGCAAGCTCCCCCGCCTCGACAAACCGCTCGACGATCTCGTCGACCTCGCCGTCGCTGAGGACGTTCGACGCGTCGCAGTGGAATTTCTTATCGAGCAGCGGATGCTCGTACGCGGTGTGCGAGTTCAAACGCTTGTCGTCGGGCGTCTTGACAAAGCGTCCCGAATGCGTGAGCTGCAGTCCCATGTACGGAACGCGGTCTGAACCAAAGAGGTCGGCGGCGTGCGCAACCGTCTCCTCGCGGAGGCGCGCAATCTCGCCGACCGTCTCTTGCGTGAGCGTCATCTGACGCGCGTTCGCCTTCGCCGACTCCATCACGGCGACCGCCTCGCAGCCAAAGAAGATTCCCGCGCCGCTCTCGGCGTTGCGCAACCATCGCCGACGCGCCTCAGGGCTCGGCGCGCCGTTTGGCAGACAGTCCCACCCTTCCATCGGCAGCAGCGCCCAACGACTCGCAAGCGTCGCGCTCTTGCCCGTTATCCTGCTCGTATACGCGCACGGCGTTAAAAACTGCGACTCCGCGCCGGAACGGGGCTCGTCCACAAGGTCCAATTCCGCGCCGATACTTCTGGCGTATTCGCGAAACTCCTCCGCGTTCCTGAAGGAGGCGATCTTCTTAAATTCTGTCATCGTTAAACCTTATCTCTAATAAACCCGCGCTTAACGCCAACTCGCAAATTGGCGCGGCGTCAGTCGTAAATTTTGCCTTCGCGATAGTCGCGCCAGACGTTTTCAAACCATTCGTCCGGCTCGGGAATCGGCCTTGCGTCGCGCCAGAACGAACGCGTCGCAAAGGAATCGTCCACGCCGGGCTTCGACGTCAGATAGGAACAGAAGACGCGACTGCGGAAGGCGACGTTCTCCTCCTGCGCTCGCCAATCGCTCGGGAACCGGTCCGATATCGTCGTTCCACCGGGATCGAGCGCGAGCTGCGACCCTCGCGAGCCGACGCCCGCCGTCACGGAGTCGAAAATCGCGTCAAGATAGACCTTGTGCGCAAGACACAGCTGGAGATTGCGCATCGTCTCGACGTCGTCCGCGTCGACCGGCGCGTCCGCGCTCTGGTCGCGCCGGTCCGCCGCGCGTTTGCCCGAATAGAGCCGCGCAAGCTGCTCGACCGCCTCGGTTCGCGCGCGCGCCAGTCGCTTCTCGTCGCGCAAGAACCCGCCCGAATCGCTCATTCGCCTCTGAAACGCGTCGCGCTCGACGCGCCAGTCGTAACCATGCTCGCGCGCGTACGTCGTCTCGCGGCGAAGCTCCGCGACCTCCTCGACCGCCATGCTCACAAACGCCGACTCAAGCTCCGGCGACGCCGACGCGCCGAGCGCGTCGCGACCTATTCGCTCCGCCGCGCGAAACGCGCCGACCTGACCCGCGTTGAGCGCCGAACCCCCGGGCCGCGCGACCCCGTGCGTTCCCGCGACTTCGCCGATCGGATAGAGCCCCTCGACGTTGACCGAGCGCCACCAGCGATCGACCGCCAGCCCGCCGTTGTTGTGCTGCGCGCAGACGCCAATCTCAAGCGGTTCAGTCGCGAGATCGACGCCCCAGTCGCGATAGAGCGCAATCGCGTCGGGATTGAGTCGCTCAAGCCGCTCGATGGGAGTCGCGAGCTCGGCGCCGGAGTTCGCGAGATATTCGCGCGCCTCGGAGGGAAGCGCGCTGAACGCGTATCCCTCGGGATTCGCGCGATAATCCAGAAAGACGCGTCGTCCCAGAATCGTCGTTTCATAAAAAACGCACAGATCGATCAGAGACGAGCCGCCAAGCGCTTTCCGCGCGTCAAAGGGCCACTGGTATCCCTTGAGAAAGACGAGCCCATGCGCTTCCGCCGGCGTCTTGAAATAATCCTTAAGAAATTCGCGAGGGCGCGTCGTCCCGTCCTGTTCCGTCGAAACGAACTTCGGGACGACCTGCATAAAGGACCCGGAAACGTTCCAGCGAAATTCCTTCGGCGTCGCGCCTGTTCGCCCGCTCGAAAGGCGACGTCCTTCCAGATTCGTAAAGGACGCAAGGCCGAATTGACTCTCGGGCAGCCCGTTCGCGAGCGCCCCAATCTCCAGCGCGAGTCCGATCGCGCCGGTATGGACCTCCGGATAGACGCTCCTCTTGTAGAGCCCCCCCGGTCCGCCGACGGCAAAAACGACGTTCTGAGCGCGATAGACCTCAAATTCTCGCGTCGCGCAATTGACGCAAACGACGCCAAGGAGCTTCCTGCGCGGAACCTCCGTTTCTTCCCCGTCGACCGGAATCGCGAGGAGCCGCACTGCGACCCGGTCCTCCAGAATCGGAACGTCGCGGCGTTTGACCTCGCGGATCAGAGCGCGACACATCTCCCGGGACGTGTACGGTCCGCAGCTCGTCGCGCGTCGGGCGGGGTCGTGATCGGTCCGGTATCCGCAGTATTGTCCAAACGAGTCTCGTGGAAACGGAACGCCCAGGTCGACCAGATGGAAGAACGCGCGCGTCGCGGTCGCCGCCTCTGTCAACGCGAGGTCGCCGTCGGCGCCCCCCGCGACAAGATAGGATTCCGCGACCGCACGCGGAGAATCGGGCGTCGCGCCGCACAGACTCGGCTTATAATACGTCTGCTTGTCGCTGCCCGTGTTGATCGAGGTCCCCTGTTCGAGCCCCTCCGTCAGAAGAGCGACGTTCTCGACGCCCTCGGCGCGCAGGCGAACCGCCGCCGCCAGTCCCGCCGCGCCGCTTCCCAGAACCAACGTGTGATAGGAGTATAGCTTCATCTCGCCTCCGTCCTGTCGCGGACGCATCCGCCGCGCGAATATCCCAACGCATGGCGCGTCTTACAGTCGTCCAATTTCCATCCCGCCGCCAACGTCGATCGACTGGCCCGTCGAATAGGGCAGGTCGCCGCGCAGGAGCATCGCCACAGCCTTGCCGACGTCGGAGGGGAAGCCCCAACGAGGTTGCAACGT
>CACYBR010000452.1 GCA_902772705.1 uncultured Planctomycetota bacterium | reverse complement strand
TTCGCGCGGCGTCTCCCCTCGCGAAGACGCGCCGTAAGCGTCTGCGCCTGTCTTTTGCAACAAAGTCGACGGAGGAAAGCGTTATGTTCCGGATAGTTCTTTACACGTTCGTCGTCCTCGCAACGTCCCTCTTCGTCGCAACCGCGCGCTCCTCGGAGCCTGCGACCTTCTTCGCTTATCGCTCCTTCTGGCCGGAGCATGAAACGATGAAGCGCTTCGCCGACGCAGGCGTTCACACATACTGCGTCTTCCCGTCGAGCACGACAAACTCGCTCGGGGAGCCCTACTCCAAATATCCGAACGTCTGGCGATATCCGGACGTCTACGACTGGCCTTCGCTGTATCGTCAGTTCGACGAGATTATCGCGTTCGACCCGGACGCGCGGTTCCTCTGCATGGTCGACCTGAACACGCCGATCTGGCTCGCGCGAAGCCTCGGAATGACCGGCGACGGCAATTTCGATTCCTTTATCGACCTGTCGAACTGTCTCTCTCTCCCGCAATGGCGCGAAACGACGAAAAAGTATCTCGTCGATTTCCTTGCGCAGACCGAAGAGCGTTACGGCGATCGGATCGACGCCTATATTCTCGCGTGCGGTCAGACCGACGAATGGATGGACTACAGCGCGAGTCGAACGAGTCGCGCCAAAAACGCCGCATACGCCCAGTGGCGCGAAGCTCAGGGACTCGCGCCCGAACCCTGGCCCGCGCTCGACGCCTTCAGTCGCGCCGAATTTGAGAACAGAATCCGCGACCCTCAAAAGGAACGGGCGGTCCTCGACGCGCTACGCTTCGAACAGCTTCTGATCGCCGACGGAATCCTCGATTTCGCCGCGCTTGCCAAAGAGCATATCGCCGAGAACAAGGAGATCGGCGTCTTCTTCGGCTATATCCTCGAACTGACGGGATGGCGCGCCAACGAATGCGGACATCTTGCTTACGAAAAGGTCATGGCGAGCCCGAGCGTCGACTTCTTCATCTCGCCGGGAACCTACTCCGAGCGTCCGATCGGCGGAGGAAGCGGCTCGATGGCGCCCAACGAAACGATCCTGCTCTCGGGCAAACGCCGGCTCCATGAGACGGACCACCGCACGACGACCTACAACTGCGCGCTCAACGAATTCGTCGGAATCGCGCCGATCGCGCGTTGGAAAAGCGAAGACGAGGACGTCGCGGGACTGCGTCGCGAGCTGTGCCTCGCGCTCACGGACCATGCGTCGATCTGGTTCTTCGACATGTGGGGCGGCTCGTTCCAGTCGGACCGCGCGATCGAGAACGTCGCCGCCATGAAGCGCGTCTGGGACCGCAACGTCGGTCGTCAGGGAGCGCCCGTCGCGGAGATCCTGCTCGTCGTCGACCCGCAGAGCGCCGAGCGCGTCAACGGACGCGAGCCGAAGTCGGCGGCGGTCTACCACGCGACGCGCAACCGCCTCAATCACGTCGGCGCGCCCTTCTCCGTCTGCTCCTTCAACGACCTGACGAAGGAAGACCTCAAACGCTGCAAGCTCGCGATTCTTCCCGGCTCCTTCTATCTGACCCCCGAGCGCCGCGAGCTTCTGCGCGACACGCTCCTCAAAGACGGCCGAACCGTCCTCTGGGTCGGTCCGAGCGGAATCGACGACGGCGAGACGCTCGACCTCGCGCGCGTTAAAGAAACGACCGGCGCGGAATACGGAGCGCCCGGCGTCGCGACGACCGACCGCGTCGGCTTCTTCGGTCATGGAACCGAACAATGGCGAAGCGCGGCGATCTCCGACCATGCGAACGTTACGACCGAGGTCCTGCGCAATCTCGCAAAAGACGCCGGCGTCACGCTCTACGTCGACGACGACTCCCCCGTCTACGCGTCGGAAAAGCTCGTCGCGATCCACAGCAAAACCGGCGGCGTCAAGAAGATCACGCTCCCGAAGACGGCGGCAAAGGTCACGGAAGCGTTTTCCGGCAAGGTCGTCGCGGAAAACGCGCAGGTCTTTGAATATGACTTCGCCGAGCCCGAAACCGCGCTCTTTGAACTGGAATTCTGATATTCGCAATTGAGTCTTTATCGGCAATAGAGTCGAAACGAAAAATCGCCTGTGCGCACGGATAGTATCCAGCGTGATGAGCTTGTTAAAATTGACGTATTAACGGCAATGGCGCCTGAAACGATATTGGAGCTGGTCAAAACAATGCGTCGTATTCAGCTTCGGTTCTACAATCATAAGCGACGGACGCCTGACATGATGGTTTTGGACGTATGGCTTTTACAAATAATCGTGGAATGTCGGGCGTAGGTTTCTCATGTTCCGAACGGGAAAACGACGTCAAAGGCGATCGTTGGAGAACTACCGTAAAAATGAAGTGACAAAAATGTCACTTTGGACGTCACTTTGGACGTCACT
>CACYBR010000451.1 GCA_902772705.1 uncultured Planctomycetota bacterium | reverse complement strand
GCAGTTCCTCCTTCGTTCCCGGTCGAATAGAAAAGCGCGAAGTCGCGCTCAGTCTCTTGTAATCCTGCGGCGAAACGTCCTCGTTAATCGCGCCGTAGAGCAAATAGCACATACTATAACCTTCCCTTTCCAGACGGCCCGCAAAACGCGCAAATCGGAACACTTATCCCTGCGGAGCATACCCGGATAAAAGCGCGACTTCTTCGCCGATCGACGGGCGCCGCATGTTTTTCTCCGACTCGGGAGCTCCTTACTCTGACTTGCCAACGTCTTGTAAAAGCTTCTTTATCTTGACCGCAATGTCTGAACATACGCTTGTTTGCAGGAATAAGGAACTTATAATGTCGGAACGGGTGGTTTGCAAGTCGACCTTGACAAATAATTGTGAAAGCGTACATTGAGGATTCCAGTCGTCGTTTGATCTTCTATACGTAGATTCAAACGGCTTTTTTCAAGGTCTTTGTGGACAATTCCCCTTTGGGATAATTCTGAACCCTCGCGCCTTTTATTGGATAACAGTCATGATTAACGCCTTCTGTCGTTTTCTCAAGGACAGTCTCCCTGATCGGCGTCGCTTAAACCCAACGAAAGGACGTTCTCAGAGAGCGCCGAAAAGTCGTCGCCTCTGCATACCTTTAATTCTTCAAAGACCAAAGGCAGCGCCGTTATGAGAACGATCATGAGAACCATTGCCAGACAGTTACGTCGGATCGTTGGCGTCGGAGCGGGATTTCTTCTGACGCTAAGTTTTGTCGTATTCCTGCTTTTTGCGTTACTTTGTTTCTGTCGGATCGTCGTTGTCATTTGCCATGCCGATTCATCAAGCTCCGTGTCCGAACCCTCGATTCTGATCGATGAGATCGTCAACTATCAGAACGAACACAGCGGGAAGCTCCCCAACTCTCTACTCGAAATTTCCAAAACGTCGGACGACAGATTTGGAAGCGATTACATTGTCGTTAACCCCAACGGCTATCGTTCAACGACCGCCCAACTCTCTGAGGTTCTGGGCAAATTTCGTTCATTCTTCGGTCTCCATGCTGACAACGCGTTACCCTCGCATGAACCGTATCCGGCGATTATTGCCAGACGCCTCCCGAGCCGATCGCTCCTGCCTTTCCCGTTCGCCGTTCACACGACTTTTCATCCAGATCCCGCAATATGCAACATGGACGCCCCGCTTTCCCCTTCCTGTTTCAGAAGTCTTTGCGACTGGGATTCAAGGAAACTGAGCGCGTGGGCGGCCGAGCAGACAGACTCCACGAATCAACCGTTGCGCCGGTATCGTTTCGCGGCGTCGTTTATCCCAGACGTTCTATACTACCTGGCGCTCGTCGGAGCGTGCGCCATGTTGCTGAGGCGTTCCGTTCGCGCTAAAAGGACCGAAAGGCTCCGATATGACAGACTAAAAGCTCTTGGCGAAGCGCTCTCTGGATTCTTTAACCAATACGGTCGGTTTCCCGTTTCCGAAGGCGAATTCCGTTCAGAAACGGATCGTGATCCGGACGCGTTCGGTCTGGGAACCTCCTTTCAATATCTGGGCGATCTTCCGCTGAAATACGACGGAACCGCCGTTGTCGCCGACACGAGCGAAAGCTGGCTTGCTCCGTCATGGCCATTCTTCGGTGGAAAACGATTCTTCCTGCTGCTTGAAGACGGTCGTATCGTCAAGCTCCGGGGCGACTCTTCCGTCCGTAAATTCTCCGAGCTCGCCGCCGAGGCTCAGAAGCGGTTCCGCGTCGATTTTGACCAGCCCCTCTCGAGCTCTTTCTTTAACGACGCGTCAACGGTCGTTGCGCCCATGCCGTCCACAAAAAGATCAGAGAGCCTCGAAATGAAAAGAGAAACGATTATAGTCAGAATCGTCAAACCGTTCTTTCCGCCGGCGATTCTGGGACTCGGGGTCCTCGCCGCAGCGATCGCGGTTTTTACGAGCTACCGAATCCTGACGCTTGACTGCGCTTCCCCGGACGCGTACACGCAACTGGGATTGACGCTCGCGTTTTTCGGTCTTCCCTACTGGCTCTTCGTTTCCAACTATTTCGCCGAGTATTGACGGAGGGCGCCGTTGAATCAATCTTGGCTCAACTTCCTGAAGGAATTTACACATAAATTGGGGCTTGCCTAACGTTCAAACAATCCCCGCCACCGTTCTCACAGGGCGTCCCCTTCTGATCCCGTCAGCAGAAGCCGGGGAGGTAGCCAGAACCGACGACACAGGTCAATGCGATACAGACAATCCGACTCGGCGGCAGCCAGAAAACTCGGGAGGGTTTTCATGGTCGAGGTCAATCTTGATAAGAGCTCATTAGTCGATACGCCGATATTATTGACTCCGTACAACTTAAAGCAGAAGTTTCAATCCAACTGAATCATTCAAGCGAGGTCTTCTCATGAAAGTTTTTCGTTCGTCTATTGAGACGTTGTTCTGGGTCTGTGTCGCAGGAGCGCTGTTTTTAGTCCTTCACTGCTTCCTTTGGTTTCTCCAACTTCGTATTTCATTTGAAACTTACCCCAACTTTGACAATCAGGATTACAACAGAATCGCTCAAGGAATTAAAGAATATCGCGAAGAACACGGGACGACGCCGTTCTCGTTGCTTGAAATATCCGAAGAACTAGACCGCTCGTATGGAAGTGAGTTCTTCATCATTCCCATCTGGGCTCCTGATTGGCACGAACAGGGCGTTTGGATTATGAGTCGGCGTCCGCTCCG
>CACYBR010000450.1 GCA_902772705.1 uncultured Planctomycetota bacterium | reverse complement strand
GGCGTGAGCGGCGCCGGCAAGACGGCGCTCATAGGCGGCACGCTTTATCCGGCGCTGTGCCAAAAGATCAGCGTGGGATCCTCCAGCGAGCTTCAACCGCTTCCCTTCGAGACGCTCAACGGCTACGAGCGGCTCGAAGAAGTCGCGCTCGTCGACCAGAGCCCCATAGGCCGCTCGCCGCGCTCCAACCCGGTCACCTACCTTCGCATATTCGACGAGATCCGTTCGCTTTACGCCGACACGCCCGAAGCAAAGGCGCGCGGCTACAACGCCGGAACGTTCAGTTTTAACGTCGAGGGGGGGCGGTGTGAAACGTGTCGGGGCGAGGGCTACGTTCAGGCGGATATGAAATTCATGTCCGACGTCTACACGCGTTGTCCAATTTGCGACGGCAAGCGATATCAAGCGTCAATTCTCGATATCGTCTACCGGGGTCTGAACATTTCTCAAGCGCTCGAGCTTACGGCGGCGGAAGCGTTCGCGTTCTTCCGCGGACGTCCCAAGATTCAGCAGAAGCTGCGGAATATGCTCGACGTAGGGCTCGGGTATCTGCGACTTGGTCAGCCGGGCAACACGCTCTCGGGCGGCGAAGCTCAGCGTCTCAAGCTCGCGTTGCGTCTGGGAACCGCGCGTAAAGAAGCAAGTCTCTTCCTTCTCGACGAGCCGACTTCGGGGCTGCATTTCTCCGACGTCGTCCATCTCACAAGCGTTTTCAACGACCTTGTCGATTCGGGAGCGTCGCTCATTGTAATCGACCACAGTCCCATCCTGATGCGCGCGGCGGATTATATCGTCGACCTCGGTCCGGGCGCGGGCGAAAACGGCGGACGAATCGTGGCGGAAGGAACGCCGGAAGAGGTTGCGCGAGTCAGGGAATCGCTCACAGGTCAGATTCTTTCATCGGGACCGTACGCGCTTTGAGAAGCGCCAGGTCGACCTGCGAAAAGGGTCGTCCTCCGTACTTGCCAAAGAGTTCGATAGTGTTATAATATCGGGAATCATTTAGTTTGGGAAATGAGTTTGCGCTCTTCCCCGCAACGACGGATCAATTACTCCGCAGACGATAGCAATGAGAAACGTAATTTCAATTCGCGTCCAGAACGTTCCAGGCGTGCTCTCCCACGTTGCCGGGATGCTCGCGGCGCGCGGCTACAATGTCGACAGTCTCACTGTTGGCGCCACAGAAGATCCTTCCCTCTCCCGCATGACCATCGTCCTCGACGTTGAGCCAGAGCTTGCGGAACAGGTCAGTCGCCAGCTTCAGAAGCTTGTAACCGTCGTCGAAACGCAGAATCTCTCGCACGTCGCCCACGTTGAACGCGAGCTTGCGCTCGTCCGCGTCGAGGTCTCGGCGGCAGAGCGTTCCGGGGTCGTTGAACTTGCCAATATTTTTCGCGCGAAGATTATCGACGTGGCGGCTCGTTCCGTCCTCGTGGAGATTTCCGGCGTTAGTTCGAAGCTCGACGCGTTCATCGTCGCGCTTCAGCCCTACCGTATCGTCAGTTTGACTCGTTCTGGCTGCATCTCAACGGCGCGCGGCGATTACGAGCTCATGAAATAAAACACAATGTTAATGATGAACCGCATGAGCGCGCGTTATTATTCGGACGCGACGCTCGGGAGTTCCGCCTTAAAGCGCTTCGCACTTTAGCACGCCGCGCGGCGACTCCTTCTTTTGCGGAAAACAACCTCTTTTTTGATTGGAGTTTTGGTTATGCCAGCGACAGTTTACTATGACAACGACGCGGATCTTTCTCTCTTGAAAGACAAGACGATCGCCATATTGGGTTACGGCTCTCAGGGACACGCCCACGCTCAGAACCTTCGTGACAGCGGTTGCAATGTCGTCGTCGCCCAAAGGAAGGGAACCGCCAACTATAATCTGGCGATCGAAGCCGGGTTCACGCCGGTTTCCATCGAAGAAGCCGTTAAGGTCGGCGACATTGTCGTCCTCACGCTTCCCGACGAACTGCAGGGCAAGATCTTCCGTGAACAGATCCGTCCGAACCTCAAGCCGGACGCCATCATTCTGGCCACCCACGGCTTCAACGTCCACTACGGACAGTTCGACCTGCCCGAAGGCAACCGTGCGATCATGATCGCGCCTAAGGGACCTGGTCATCTCGTTCGCGCCGAATTCGTCAAGGGCGGCGGCGTTCCCTGCCTCATCGCGATCGACGACAAATCCGGCGACCGTGAAAAGGCGCTCGGACTCGCTTACGCCAAGGGCATCGGCGGCACGCGCGGCGGCGTCATCCAGACGACGTTCAGGGAAGAGACCGAAACGGACCTCTTCGGCGAACAGGCCGTTCTTTGCGGCGGCGTCAGCCACCTCATTCAGGCTGGGTTCGAAACCCTCGTCGAAGCCGGTTATCAGCCTGAAATGGCTTACTTCGAATGCATGCACGAAATGAAGCTCATCGTCGACCTCTTCTATCAGGGCGGTCTGAGCTACATGCGTTACTCCATCTCCAACACGGCGGAATACGGCGACTACACCCGCGGACCGCGCGTCATCACGGAAGAGACCAAGAAAGAAATGCGCAAGATTCTCGACGAGATCCAGAGCGGCGAATTCGCTCGTGAATGGCTCCTCGAAAATCAGGTCAACGCGCCGAGCTTCAAGCGTCTCCGCGCGAAGCATCACGAGCACCTGCTCGAAAAGGTCGGCAAGAAGCTCCGTAAGATGATGACCTGGATCGACGCCAAGGAATTCTGATTCCGTCTGTCGATCTGTCGGTTCGCGTCGCTCGCGAGGCTGTTTGTCGTTCTCGCGACTGGCGCGGTTGACCCACGACCGGTCTGTTCGCGACTCGGACCGGCGTTTAAATCCTGATTCAAATGTTGACGTAAGGGGAAGCGTTGTTCGACGTTTCCCCTTATTCTTTTATCCCCTTCGCCGCAGGAACTTTCTTTCATGAAACCTTCGCCCCCGCCCGAGCAGGGCAAAATCGCCGGTATTGACTTCGGAACCGTTCGCATTGGCGTCGCCATGTGCGACGCGGAACGACTGGTCGCGTTTCCCTTCGAAATTTGGCGACGCAAAACGGAACAACTCGACCTGCGACATTTTCAGGAATTCGTTAAGAACGAGCGAATTGTTCACTTCGTCGTGGGGCTGCCTCTTCACTGTAGCGGCGAGATGAGCGATAAAGCGCGGCAGGCGACGGAATTCGCCGAAAAGCTTGCGGACGCCACCGGATGTTCCATCGACTTCCTGGACGAACGTTTTACCAGCGTTATCGCGGAAGAGACCCTTCGCAACGCTGGTCTTAACGCCAAAAAGCGCAAAGAAAAACTCGACGCGGTCGCCGCGCAAATCATTCTGGCGACTTATCTTGAACGAGGATGCGTCGGAACGACCGATTTTGAATCACTTGAGGGATAGCGTTTTGAGGCACGCTGGAACTTTCTCCCCTATTTGACACGCCACAGAACGTCGCATTATATAAACTTCGAGGAGAAACGACCCCAACAACCTTGGCTTGGGTTAAGGGAAGCACGTGGAAATAGTTAATGAAAGAATCGATTCCGGAAAGGCGTTTGACTGGGGAAAAATCTCAAACGATTACGCAAAATACCGAGACGTCTATCCGGAAGAGTTTTATAAGAGAATCGTGGACCGAGGGCTCTGCGTCCGAGGGCAAAAGGCGCTTGATCTGGGAACAGGAACCGGCGTTCTTCCACGAAACATGTATCGATATGGCGCGAGCTGGACGGCGACGGATATTTCGCCGGAACAAATCGAGCAGGCGCGGGCGCTGGC
>CACYBR010000449.1 GCA_902772705.1 uncultured Planctomycetota bacterium | reverse complement strand
AAGATCTTTCGCCAGTCTGAGAGGGAAATCTCGCCTGTGGCCAACGCGGTAATGACAAGCGTCGCAGACTGACCGCCGCTATTGCCTCCCGTCGAGACGATCATTGGCAGGAACGCGACAAGCCATGCGACTCGGTCGCTCACGTTATTGAACATCTTGAGAATTAACGCGGTTGTGATGGCGCCAAAGAGGAGTATCGCCAGCCAGGTAAACCGCTTTTGAGCCAAAACGAAAAGATTGGCGCCCAAATAGGTTTCGTTGTCGAGAGGATCGACCGCCGCGATTAAGTGGGCGTTTTCAACGAGTTCTTCAACTGCCGCGTCGAGAACGTCGTCGTGCGTGATGACTCCCAGCATTTTGCCCGAATTTTCGTCTACGACCGGAATCGCGATGAAGTCGTATTTCTCTACCAGCTTAACGGCCTCTTCACGGCTCTCGTTCGCGTTGACCGTTATAAGCGTCCCAGACTTCTTCATGAAGTTCGAAATGGGCATGTTCTGCTGGTTAATGCGACGCAGAAGCTCGCGCGCTGATACGACGCCCGCGAGCTTGCCGTCCTTGTCCAGAACATAAAGGTAATAGACCGTTTCCATCAGGTGCGTTTGCGCGCTGATTTCTTCAATCGCTTCAGCGACGGTCATTGTTTCACGCAGTCGGACGAAGTCGGAGGACATTTCCGCGCCGCACGTATCGTCGGGATATTGACTCAGAAGTTCAACGTCTTTCTGGTCTTCTTTAGAGAGGAGCGGCGTGAGTTCTTCAGCGACTTTGGGATCGACCTGATCGAGGAGGTCGACACGGTCGTCAGAAGGGGTGTCTTCGAGTAGCTTGGCAACTTCGGCGCGGGGACAGTCTTCTACAATCCTGATCTGAAGATCGCGATCAAAGTAAGAGAAGATTTCAGCGCTCAAGCTTGGCGAGATGGCATGGAGAATCGTCCAGATTTCTTCCGTGCTGAGGCCGTTAAGAAACTCGGCGGTAGAAGCGGGGTGGAGCGCCGAACAAAACACCTGCATTTCATGACGATCTTTATTGGCGATCATCTCACGCAGCTCTGGCAGAAGCAGAAGATTTGTGCACATGGGGACGCTCCCGCGGTCTTCCCGCTGGTTTTCAGTTACGCATTTTAGATCAGAATCGACTCGGTCAAAACGTGGGATGACGACGGTATATGAAAACGAACTTTTACCGACGTTTCGGCGTCCGATTATATCGGAACAAGGCAAGACGTCAAGAAGAAACGGGTAAAGGACGCGTCAGCGAGAGCGAAAACAAGCGGCGCTAAGCGAAGAATCAGCAAGAAAAGGAACGCCGGGGTCGAACCCCTCCGACCCCGGCGCTTTTGCGTCGTTGCAAGTCGTCACCCATGTAAACAACGCAAAGGTACTTTAGCTTATTATGAACGCACGCACATGCGCTTCTTCCCTGTACGCATGGTAATATAAACAATCTGGGAGTAAAATCAAGAGCCGGCAAAAGAGACAACTAAAGTTTTTTGAAAAATATTTAACAAAAAAACTGATTGTATGGGTTGACAGGCTTGAAGGCCGATCTTCACCTGCTCTCGATGATAGAATATCAGGTTTTTAACAAAAATCAAGTGGGGAGGCGTCCCAAAAGCGTTTTATTTAGCGTTGCGTTTGGTCACTGGGATTCCTTTTCATTGGACGGCTGGTCTTTGTCGCTATGATCGTCCGCGCCAGAGTGAGAATTGTCCGCGCTGAAAGGCGCGGCGGACGGCAAATTGCCCGGCATACCTCCCTGACTGCTGGACTCTCCGCTCTTTGTTCCAGCCGGCCAGTTGTTTATAGGGCCGCCGAAATTGGGAGCGTCAGGGGCTCCGTGCGCTTTTTCAGAGCGCGCGCCTGGCCAGTTGTTCATAGGACCGCCGAAATTGGGAGCGCCAGGGGCTCCGTGCGCTTTTTCAGAGCGCGCGCCCGGCCAGTTGTTCATAGGACCGCCGAAATTGGGAGCGCCAGGGGCGCCGGGCGCTTTGTCAGAGGGCGCGTCTGGCCAGTTGTTCATAGGGACGCCGAAATTGGGAGCGCCAGGGGCGCCGGGCGCTCTGCCTGACGGTCCGCCCTGCCAGTTGTTTATCGGACCGCCGAAACCGGGAGCGCCGCCGGGAGACATGTTCATTCCACCGCCCGGTCTCCTTTGCATGTCCATGCCTGTCCCACGCGCACGGTCGTCTCTTTCATTTTGAGTTTGCGGATTAAAGAACCCCCAATATAGCCCCAGAAGTCGCCCTCGTGCCTCATAAGGCGGGCTCGACGTGATGAGGTCCCTGGCTCTATCGTTGGCGTTCCGTAGCGTCTCAGCGAGCTCTTGAATCGAGGCGCCGCGTCGTCGAAACGGGTTTCTTTGTTGTTCTTCGTTGTTTTGGAATGGACGAGTCGGAACGAACCGTTCGGCGTTTTCGACGAAACTCAACGAAACGATCAGTCCAATCATCGAGGAACGTTGCGTTTCATCAAGGGCGTCGAGTTCGTTTTTACTTTCCTGTGAGAAATCAGAAACGAGGTTGTCAGTTCCGACCTCCGAAAGAAATTCCATCACGTCGTCATGACGACCTTGAGAATCGTCCGCGCTGGCGTTCTTCTTTGAGCGATATTCGACGTACTTGTTGTAGATTGACCGGAAATCTTCACGGCGCAAATTTTCAGGAAGGGTAGCGCGCAGCGCGGAGCCAGGCCCAGTGTTTTGCGCGAAATTGCCAGCGTTGCGTTCCTGGTTTTCCGAACGCTGGTTATTGAGGCGGTTGCGCATGCTGTCGACAAATCTCTGCGACGCGTCCATCCGTCTTCGTATTTCCTGAATTCTCGCGTCGACAGGCATGGCTTCGAGACGAGCGCGGTCGCTTGCGCCAGTAGAGACGAGCAGCCATCCGGCGTAGTCGTCGAGCGTCTGGAGCAGTTTTTCTTTATCGGGCGATTTGTCGATCTGACGTCGTAGTTTGCGCCAATGTTCCTGGGAATCGTGGTCGAGCGCTTCAAACCTCCTTTGAAGTCGATAAAACGCGGCGTCCTTAACGAGCTCGGAATAAGGACGCTCGCGAATATCGGCGGAAACAACGTTTTCCGCGCGCTTCGCGCCAGACAGGTTTGCAACGGGGCTTTTACGCCATTCTTCGAAAAGATTGGCGTTGCTCAGGGCTTCGAGATAATCAAAGTCGCCGACGGCCTCGAGCTGTACGAGTCGTTCGACGACGTCGGCGTCGCGTTCACGTTGCCGTGAAACGTCGGGCAAGACGGCGGAAAAGACGCAGAAACCGAGAATCAGACATGCGAAGGGCGCGGCAATCTGAACGAGGCGTCCTCGGCGAGTCTGAGCCGCGCGTTTGGAACGGAGTTCTTCAAGTTTCGCCTTCGTTTCGGAATTGAGGCGGTCGACAGTTCGTTCCGTAATGTCGACGACGTTGGGTTCGTCGTCGAGCGTTCCGAGCGCGTCGAGAGTTTTCTTTTCGAGCTCGACGCGTTTTCGGAGCGACGCGTCGTTTGCGAGTTTATTTTCGAAATCAGCGCGTTCTTCGGAGGAGAGTTCGTCGTCGAGATAGGCTTCGATCTGCAGATCAAGCTCATCGACGGACTCGTTGACGTTCAGTTCGTCAAACTCCTGATTGGAACAGGACTTATCGCCGTCGGAGAATTCGAGCGCGTCCAGAGCGGCGCGAGTTTCGTCGCCGTGGCAAAGAACACGAGAGTCGTCGTTTGTCATGAAGGCGTCCTCCCATCCTCAACGTAAGGAGTCAGCGCCTCCTTGAGATTCAATCGCGCGCGGCATAGCAACGATTTTACGGCTTGAGGGGTCATGTTCATAACGTCTGCGATTTCCTGATAGCTCATTCCGTTGAAGCGAGAGAGCACGATAGCTTCTCGCTGACGAGGCGGGAGTTTCTCGACGGCGTCGCGTACAATTTGCTGTAGCTCGACCTTTGCGATCTGGCGCGTTGGCGTCGCGTTGGTTTGGGCCATGACGCTTTCTTCAAAGCCCAGGCCGGTGGTTTCGCCCGGATAACGTTTTGAGACTCCGCTGAAGAGCGCCTCAGGCCGCCGGCTTTTAGCGCGAAGCGCGTTGTAAGCGACATTATGCGCGACGCGGTACAGCCACGTTGTGAACCTTGCTTCCTGACGATAAGTCGCTCGGTGTTGATACACGCGCATAAAGACTTCCTGCGTAAGGTCCTCGGCAAGTTGTTGATTGCCGACGAGTCGCAGTAGGAACGCGGCGACGCGAGACTGGTTACGCTGCATCAGTTGCTCGAACGCCAACGGATCGTCGGCCTGCACGGAGAGCATGAGCCGAGCGTCTTCGTCGAAGTCGTCTGGTGGTTGCGAAGAGGAGGAAGTCAAGGAATCGTCCTTAGGAAGGCGGCGCGAACAAAAGCGCTCTTTCTATAGAGTGGAACACTCGGCTGGTTCGAAAGTTTCGTTTGTCGTGCGCCGGAATCAATTTTGTTTTACTGCGAATCATAAGTCGCGAGACCATTATATATATTTCGATTAAAGTTGGGTATATCTACTTGCTTTTTTTATTCCTGGTTAATCGTCGGCGGTAACAAATCACGCGGAGACTCCGTCCTTTCATGAAGATCGGGACGGTCTGCGGAACGAGAAGGGACGGTTTTCGTGTTTTAGAACGTCGGGAGCGCCGGGCGGTTTTGTTTCATTTATGAGACAATTCAAGCCCGAGAAAGCCCGGCGTAACGAAAGAACAAGGCCTTGTTTTTGATCTGACTGACGGTCGTTCCTTTTCGACGAATCTGACGTATACTGTAACGCGTAGCGTTTTATTCGACTTCAAGCTGATCGAGGGGATTTTCATCAGAAGGGATTATGTTGTGGGGCAAATATCGATTCACAAAGAGAGGAAAATTTGCGGGCTCGCACCGAAGACGGCTCTTTGGAGTTTGTTGCTTGGACTGACGCTGGCGTTTTTTGTGTTGAACGGGTTATCCTGCGTCGGTTTGAGCAAGGCGATGCGGGACGGCGGATACGCCGAGGAATGGCATGACGGCGCGGACGGTTCTCTTCTT
>CACYBR010000448.1 GCA_902772705.1 uncultured Planctomycetota bacterium | reverse complement strand
CGCGAGAGCGCGCTCAATTCGTATCTTCACTTCGCGCGCTTCATGAACGACGAATTCAAACCGATACCCTCGTCCATCATCGCCGAAGGGCTCGATATCTGGAACGGCGCCGGCGACCGCGGAGACGCCGCGATGATCGCTTACGGCGCGGCGCGATACGCGCTCGTTCGCGCCGATAAGGACGAGGCGGAAAAGCTGTGGCCTCTCGTCGCCTGGTGTCTGGAATACTGCAAACGCAAACTCAACGACGACGGCGTCGTCCAATCCGACTGCGACGAACTCGAACGGCGATTCCCAGCCGGCGACGCGAATCTCTGTACCTCGACGCTTTACTACGACGCGCTCCTGAGCGCTCGGTATCTTGGCCGGGAACTCGGAGTCGACGCGTCGCAACTCGAGGAATACGGCAGGGAAGCGGCGGCGTTGCGCGAGAATATCGACCAATATTTCGGCGCGAACGTCCGCGGGTTTGAAACCTATCAGTATTTCAAAGGTTGCGAAAAGCTCCGATCGTGGATCTGCATTCCGTTCGTCGCGGGAATCGACGAACGAAAAGACGCGACGATCGCCGCGCTCTTCTCCGACAAACTCTGGACAAAGGACGGGCTGCTGACCGAGGAAGGAAGCAAGACGTTCTGGGATCGTTCGACGCTCTACGCGCTGCGCGGCGTGTTCGCGGTCGGCGCGACGGAACTCGGACTCGACAAGCTGCGCTCTTATTCCGCGACGCGACTGCTCGGCGAGCACGTCCCCTATCCGATCGAAGCGTGGCCCGAGGGGAGCCAGCGTCATCTCTCCGCCGAAAGCGCGCTCTACTGCCGCGTCTATACGGAAGGCCTCTTCGGAATCCGCCCGACCGGCTTCGCGTCGTTCACAACGACGCCGCGGCTGCCAAAAGAATGGAACCGGATAGCGCTCAGAAACGTCGGCGGCTTTGGTCGGACGTTTGATCTGATCGTTTCGCGCCAGAACGACGGCAAGCTTCGCGTCGAAGCGAAAACGTCCGACGGCAAGACGGTCGAACAGACGTGCGAAGAGAACGCTTCCGTCGAAATTCGATTCTAACGCGGACAATTCTAACGCGGACCGACCGCGTCGAAAGAAAAAGCCGTCGAAATAGCGCTTAAACTATTTCGGCGGCTATTTTTTTGTCGTCTATAAGGAAGGTCAGAAAACGCTGGTCCTCGTATAGCCGTAAGAGAAAGTATGCCGTTTGTCCGAAGTCGGCGCCTTGCAGGCGCGCTCGATCAGTCGGCGAACGTCGGACGGCTCTTCGTCCGTAAACGTCAGAAGGACCTCGGATATTCCCGAGCCGACAATCTGCGGGATCGCGTCGAGAAGGTCAAGGGGCTCGCAAAGGTAAATCGAACTGCCGGTCGGTTCGGCGACGCGCGCGTCCGCCGCGTCGGTCGGCGCAAACGCGGCGGTAAAAAGGTCGGAAAAACCCGTCTGACGTCCCGCGTTGCGCTCCACAATCATTCGCCGATCGTCCGCGTTCGTGATAAGCGTGCGAGGATTGTCAAAGAGCGTCTTCTGCGTGTACATCGCCAGAAGGCGACCATAGACGGGCAGTCCCAGCGCAATCCCGGGCGTCTCGCGAAGCCTGTCAAAAATCGCGTCGACGGCGTGGTCGGAAATCTCGGGCGAAAGATACATAACGTCCGCGTGCGGCAACCGTTGAGCCAGATAGCGGACCGCGCGCGAGTTGGCGACGTTAAAGAACCATCCAAGCGCGTACGGTTTGCCAAGGCGCTCCAGACGTAGCGCTTCCGCGAGCGAACCCGCGATTGGCGCGAAAAGATCGGAGTCCTGAAATCGGAACCGACTCTCATACTGAACCGGGCGCGTCTCGTAATAGATTTTGCGCACGCCGAGCGCACGACACGCGTCGTACTGAGGTCGCGTTCGCACGGAAACGGCGACGTAAGAGAGCGCGTCCTCCGAATTGGAGACGATATGAACGCCGGAACGAGCCGGGATCGTCGCGCTTTCGGAAGTCGTTGGCGCGACGCGACGATATGATTTCAGCGTCGCGTCGACGAGCTTGTCGACCGCTTCCTGCCGCAACATGTTCAGGAGCGACTTGGGAACGAACGCGTTGGCGTCGAAGTCGAGACGCGTTTGATCGAGATAGAACGGCGTTTCCCCAAAGCGATCGAGCGACGTCGTGAGCGACTCGGCGTCGACTCCCTTCTTCTGGGCGGGCGCCACACCCTGCTCGGCGCGAACCGTCACGCAGGCGCGCGCGCTCTTGAGCGAGAGTTCGAGCGGACGTCCGACGCGCGCGACGAGCCGCGCGTCGACGGGTTCGCGGCGCCGCGTCTGCTGAAGCGCGTTGTCGATCTCTTTGTTAAGCTGATAGTTAAAGGTGCGGTAAAGGAACTTCGCGTTTTCGGGCACGGGCTCGTGGAACTGGACAAGGTCGCCGTAGCCTGCGGCTTCGACAATTTTCGAGCGACGCGAATTCGTCGGGTCGAGCAGTCGTATTCCGCTGACATGGAGCCCGCCAAGCTTGCCGGCGGCGTCGTCGAGAAAGACGACGCCGTCGCCGTTGCGGACAGGTTGCGACAAACGTACGGCGTCGCGCCGAACGCGACCGACCTCAACGCCAAAGTTCGAAGAATAGAATTCGTTGACGATCGCGGGATCGTGTTCGTAAAAATAACCGTGAGCGTATCCGCGATTGAAGAGGGCCGCGACGTCGTTTCTTCGCGCTTCTTCGGTTCCCTCGCCCACGACGGTCTGACGCGCGCTTTCGTTCGCGCGAACTCCCGCGCGTCGTTCGGGAGCCGAGAGCGTCGACGCTTTCATAGCGAGTCGCTTCGCCGACGTTTTGGGAGAAACGCCCATGACGGAGTCGACGAGGTCGCGATAATAACGCGTCGTCTGGTAAACGTACGAGGGCGACTTCATTCTCCCTTCGATCTTCAACGAGTCGACGCCAGCGTCAAAAAGGGCTTTGATCTCGGCGCTTCCCTGAAGTTGATCGCGCAGCGACAGGAAATAGCCGTAGTCGCCGCCCGAGGGCGCGTTGTTTCCTTCGAGTTTCTCCGCGCGATAATACTGTCGGCATGGCTGAGCGCACATTCCGCGATTGCCGCTTCGCCCGCCGATAAAGCTGGAAAGATAACACTTGCCGGAGCATCCCAGACAGAGCGCGCCGGAGACGAAAACTTCGAGCTCGATTTTCGTCTTATTCCGAATCGCGCGGATCTCGTCAAGAGAGAGTTCGCGCGCCAGAACGACGCGATCGAACCCCTGTCGTTCATACCAGTCCGCTTCCACGCCGCTCGCGGGAGAAAGCTGAGTCGACGCGCAGAGCTTAAGGTCGGGAAAACGTTCCTTAAGCCACAAAACGGCGCCGAAATCCTGAACGATGACCGCGTCTAGTCCCGTTTCATAAAGCTGTTTAAGACTCGGATAGAACTCGTCCAGCTCCGCGTCGGAAAGAATCGTGTTGAAGGTCAGGTGAACGGAGACGCCAACGCGGTGCGCGCGATCGAGCGCGGCGCAATACTCGTCGACGGAGAAATTACGCGCGAAACGGCGCGCGCCGAAGCCCGAGACGCCCATGTAAACCTCGTCCGCGCCCGCCTTGATCGCGGCGTCGAGTCGTTCGGAATCCCCAGCTGGCGCCATGATTTTCATAAGACGCGCCTCGTCATTCAGTACGTGTAAGTTCGTTTCAAGCCGCGCGTTTCGACTCATGCGTCGTCGTCCTCGTCAAAGCCAAGTTCGCGCGCCGTCTGAAGGTCGCGGCGCGCCCCCTGAACGTCGCCCAGTTCGCGCCACGCAAGGGAACGGTAGTAGTACGCGTCGGCGTTCTCGGGATCGAGTTCGAGCGCCTTGTTGAAATCCTGCATTGCGCGCCGCGCATGTCCGCGCTCCGTGAGCGCCTCGCCCCGCGCGACGTAACAGTGAACAAATTCCGGATCAAGTTCCAGCGCCCTGGAATAATCCCCGATCGCGTCGTCGAGGCGATTCTCGTTGGCCAGCAGCACGGCGCGATCGTAATAAGCGGGGACAAATTCCGGCGCGATCGCAAGACACGCCTTGAAATCGGCGAGCGCGAGTTCGACGTCGCCGAGCATGTCGCGCGCGACGGCGCGACCGTAGAACGACAGATACGCCCGGCGATTGAGCGCAAGAGACCGCTCGTAATCGTCGATCGCCGCTTTGAAATCCCCCTGAAGTCGTCGCGCGTGTCCTCGCAGCTCATACGCCTCGAAATTCTTCGCGTCGAGCTTAAGGGCGGCGTCCGCCTCCTCGAACGCGCGATCGTATCGTTCGGCGGCGAGCCACGCCTTGCCGAGCCCAACGCGCGCGTTTGCCGATCGTGGATCGAGCCGAACGGCGCGCTCGTAGCAGTCGAACGCGTCGTCGAGCTCTCCTTCGAGGAGCGCGTCGGCGCCGGAAGCGCAGAATGTTTCGGAGAGTTCGCGCTTA
Organism: uncultured Planctomycetota bacterium; assembly: GCA_902772705.1. Taxonomy (GTDB): domain Bacteria; phylum Planctomycetota; class Planctomycetia; order Pirellulales; family Thermoguttaceae; genus RUG369. The sequence continues at coordinate 9,898 of CACYBR010000448.1, read as the reverse complement.
TTCTGAGAGCCGTCGAGCGAAAGCGAACCGGAAGCCCGCGTCGTCTTACGCTTCGGGGCGCTATTCTTATCAGTTCGCGGACGTTCGCCATGCGGTTGGGAGCCGTTCTTTTTCATGTTCCGTCGATACTTTCCGGCGCGCGCCGCTACGCGTAACGCGCCGTAAGGCGTTGAAGGGGCGACGTCAGACGTCAAGTTTCGCGTCAAGCGCGTTGCGCTCGATGAACTCGCGCCGAGGCTCGACCTGCTCGCCCATAAGGACGCGGAACATATCGTCCGCCTCCGCGACGTCGCTCATCGTGATATTGTTAAGCTTGCGATTGTTCGGATCGAGCGTCGTTTCCCGAAGCTCTTCGGGATCCATTTCGCCCAGTCCTTTAAATCGCGTAATCTGCAGGCCCTTTTCGCCTCCTTCGCGGATCGTCGTGAGAAGCGAACGGAGGTCCTCGACCCCGATTTCCGCGTCGCCGCGCAGAAGCGCGTAACGCGAGCCCTCCTCGCCGGTGCGTTCTATCTTAAAGAGCGAATCGATCTCGAACAGGAACTTTTCGCGAAGAGTCGAGAGCAAGCTATTGAGCGTACGAATCTCATAGAGTTCGACAACGCGGATCTTCGCGTCGGATTCGGCGTTCTCGTCGAAGTCGGACTTGAGACTGAGAGAGTCGGAAATCGAAGACGCGGTGAGGTCGTCGAGCGACTGACCCGTCTCTTCCTGAACCTGCGCGAGATACGCGTTGAGATCCTGACGCTTGAAGAACCAGTTTTCCACCTTGCGCCAGGTGACGTGGAACATCGGCAACGCGGCGGTGACCGGATCCTGCCGCATCGCGAGCTGACGAAGACTGAAGCCGCGGCGCTCGAGCGCCTGGACGGAATCTTCGATCGCGGTGAGCAGATCGCAGAGCGCCTTAATCTCTTCCCCTTCGATCACGCGTCCGTCCCGAGGATCGAAGCGCGCGTTTTGAACGCCCGCCTGCAGCAGCTGTTTTCTCATCTCCTTGTCGGTCATGACGTATTCCGCCTTGCCGTCCCGATTGTTTTTGCGACGAACTCGGTAGAGCGGCGGCTGAGCGGCGTAAACGAAATTTCCCTGGACAAGCGCTGGCATCTGACGGTAGAAAAACGTGAGCAGAAGCGTTCGGATATGCGAACCGTCGACGTCGGCGTCCGTCATGATGACGATCTTATTGTAACGGCGCTTGGAAACGTCGACTTCGCTGCCGTAGCCCACGCCGATCGCCGTGATCATACTCTGAATCTCTTCGTTCTTGAGAACGCGAACGTCATGCGCTTTGTACGCGTTGATGACCTTGCCGCGCAGCGGAAGAATCGCCTGAAATTCTCGAAGACGCCCGCCTTCCGCCGAGCCGCCCGCAGAGTTTCCTTCCACCAGATAGAGCTCGCACTTCTCAACGTCGCGACTTGTGCAGTCGCGGAGCTTGCCGGGCATTCCTCCATGGTTGAGCGCATTCTTGCGCGCATGAACCATTTCGCGCGCTTTTTTGGCGCTTTCGCGCGCCTCTGCCGCGACGATTCCCTTCTGAACCACGATCTTCGCCGTCGCAGGATTCTCTTCGAGGTATTTCGTCAGATATTCGCCGAAAACGGTCGAGACAATCCCTTCGACTTCCGTGTTGCCAAGCTTCGTCTTCGTCTGACCCTGGAAGAGCGGTTCAGGCACGCGGACGGAAACGACCGCCGTCAATCCCTCGCGGAAATCTTCGCCCGTGGGCGTGATATTCTTGAAAAGTCCGTTGCTCTGACCGTATTTGTTCAGAACGGACGTCAACGCGCGGCGAAATCCGGAGAGATGCGTGCCCCCTTCGACCGTATGAACGTTGTTCACGTACGTGCGGACCGTCTCGTTGTAGCCGGAGGAATACTGAAGCGCGACGTCGACATGAACGCCGTCCTGCGTTCCGTGCGCGTAAATGACGTCTGGATGCGCGACGTCTTCTCGGTTCAGATTGTGGACAAAATCGACGACCCCGCGAGTATAGTGAAATTCCTCGCCGCGTCCGTCGCGAAGATCGCGGAACATTATGTGAATACGCGGGTTAAGGAACGCAAGATCCTGAAGTCGGTGATACAGGACGTCGTAGTCGTATTTAACGTCGACGAAAACCTCATGGTCCGGTTTGAAGGTCGTCTTCGTGCCGTGCTTATGCGTCGCGGCTCCTCGGGCGACGTCGCCCGTCGGGATTCCGCGTTCATATTCCTGATACCACGTGAAGCCGTCGCGACACACCTCGACGTTGCACCATTCAGAAAGGAAATTGACGACCGTAACGCCGACTCCATGCAGACCGCCGGACGTCTGATACGCCCCCTTGGAGAACTTGCCGCCGAACTTCAGAACCGTCATAACGCCCTCGAGCGTCGAAACGCCAAGGTCGGGGTGAACGTCGACCGGAATGCCGCGGCCGTCGTCCTCGACCGTGACCGATCCGTCAGGATTCACCGTCACGGAGATTCGCGTCGCGTAGCCCGCGAGCGCTTCGTCAAGAGAGTTGTCGACGACTTCGTTCACCAGATGGTGCAGTCCCTGCGAAGCGACGTCGCCTATGTACATCGACGGACGCATACGAACATGCTCGCGGTCGTTAAGGTGCTGCATGTCCTCGGCGGTGTACGACTCGTTCGCGCGAGGAGCGTCGTCGACGAATTCTTCGACGCCTCCGTCTTCCGTCGCGTTTCTCTGCTCTGGAGCTGTCTGACGATCTTCGCTCTCTGGACGGTCGTTGATCTTGTCGAATTCGTTAGCTGACGTATCGCTCATTGTTTAAACTCTATATGCTGGGAAGCGTCGACGACGCATGGGGTGACCGTTAACGACGCGCGAACTGCTCCTCGCGCCGATCTGCCGTTCTCAATGGACGACGATCCTGATCTGATCTATCTTCTCGTTCGGAAGCCGACGACGCATTTCGCTCAGAAGCTGCGGAAGCTGGAACTGCAACTCGTTCGCCAAAAGGTTCGAAACGACCTCGACTCGTAACACGCCCCCGCGAAAGGACGCCGGGCGCGTGTTCTTACGGATCGTTTCAAGTCGACCTGGCGTCGACGCGTCATATTCGTCGGCGTAGTCGAACTCGTCCGACGCGCCAAAGACCGTCTCGACGCTCTCGCGCCACGCTTCGTGAAAACGCTCGACTCCGAGACGTCGTCCTACCCCGTATTTCGCTATTACCGACGGAAGGATTGTATCGAACCGCGACGCGCGGAGCTTCGGCCTCTCGTCGAGGGAGCGATAACCGAGCGGATGAGGAGGAACGGCAAAGGGATCCTTGTCCGTTTGGCGTTTCCCTTTGACGCCGCGACGCGACTGCGACGCGCTCAAACCCGTGGACGAACTTTTTTTTTCCATTATACTAGGCGGAATCAAAGGTCGGACGGAGCGTTTTCCATCTGGAAAACCCCTCAAAACAAAGCCTGATCAGAAGGCGTCGAACCGCGCGTTCTGCGAACGCTCGTCTGCGACGAAGACATGCGCGTCTCCGACCTCTGTAAACTCCCTTTATTATACCACAAAACAGGCGTTAAGGCAAGCGACGCAAATGGGATTTGAAACGGAAAATTCCCGATTATCAAGGGGATTGCGGCGGCTCTTGCCAGTTGAAAACGACCGCCGCGACGCCTTGTCCGAATTTGAGTCAGGAGCGGTCGAAAATGTCGAAAACGGACCTTTCTGAAACGCGACGCTCGGCGTTCTCGTCATGTCTTTTCCTGTCCGGCGCCACCGCCAGCGGCAAAACGGCGCTGGCGGTCAGAGCCGCGAAGGAAATCGACGCCGAGATCGTCTCGCTCGATTCCATGGCAATCTACCGCGGGATGGATATTGGAACGGCCAAACCGACGTTCGAGGAGCGCGCCGGCGTCGCTCATCATATGTTCGACGTCGCCGATCCGAAACAGGAATATTCCCTTGTGGAGTACCTCAAGGCGGCGGAAAACGTCGTTAGAGACGTCGAATCGCGCGGAAAGCGCGCGCTCTTTGTCGGAGGCTCGCCGCTCTATCTGAAGGCGATCCTCTTTGGAGTCTTTGAATCGCCCCCCGCGGACCCGGCGCTGCGCGACTCGCTCAGGAGACAGGAAGAAGAGGAGCGGGGTTCGCTCTGGCGCGCGCTCCGCGAAGTCGATCCCAAGGCCGCCGCAAGACTGCACCAGAACGACGTCAAACGGCTCGTGCGCGCGCTCGAAGTCTATAAGCTCACCGGCGTTCCCATTTCGGAGCAGCAAACGCAATTTGACGCGCCCCCGATCGTCGATCCTCGCCGCGTCTTCATTCTGACGCGCCCGCGCGAGGAATTGTATCGCAGGATCAATCGCCGCGTTGAAATCATGATTCAGGACGGTTTTCTCGACGAGGCGCGACGTCTCCTTGCCTCGGGCGTCACGCTCGGACCGACCGCGTCCAAGGCGGTCGGATATCGTGAAATGGCGGCTGTTATTAACGGCGAGCAGACGCTCGAAGAAGCGGTCGAACGCGTGAGTCAGAGCACAAGAAACTTCGCCAAGCGTCAGGAAACATGGTTCCGTTCGCTCACGGCGCTCGGAGCTCAGAGACTCGAAGCGCAGGGTAAGAGCTCCGACGAACTCCTTCATGAATTCGTCGACGCGATCAGAGCGCTCGAAACGCGCGCTTAATACGCGACGACAACCAGAAAATGACGAAGGGAGCAAACCAACTCTGGCTTACTCCCTTGTTAAGCTCTGACGCAAACCGTCAAATAAGAACGATTCGCTCTGAAAAACTACTGTCAAACGCCGCGAACGGTTTCTGCGAAAACCACGCGATCAGCGGGCGATCTCGACGACTTCGACGAGAGTGTACTTCTGACGATGGCCGTTCTTGCGGCGGCTGTTCTTACGACGACGGAACCAGCGAATGACGACCTTGGGGCCCTTGAAATCGCCAAGAACCTTCGTCACGACCTTGGCGCCGGCAATCGTCGGCTGACCAACGATCGTCTTCTCGTCGCCCGCCTCTCCGATCAGGAGGACTTCGTCGAATTCGAGCGTGTCGCCTTCGTTGACGTCACGAAGTTCGACGAGCATTTTGCGACCAACTTCGGCCTTATACTGGTGGCCGCCGTCTTTGAAAATAGCGTACATTAATATGTCCTTTGGGGTAAAAGCCGAAAACGGCTTTGTTACGACGCGCTTATGCCGCGTCAGGAACGCTATGTCGTTTTGGACCCGTTTCATAGCGTCAACACAGGCGCCGACGTTCATAAGAACGACGGCGAGCGCTCGACGCGCAGGACTTTTCAAGCGCGGAGCCGCTTATCCGGGAACCCTGGTTCCAATCCCGGCGCGAACGCCAGAGACGGTATAAGGGAACGATCAACAAAATTCGGCGACATTATACGACAGATTTTGACTCTGACAAGCGCCCGCGCAGAAAAGATTTCTCTGCGCGCGCCGGCGCTTCCCAGCGTTTAACGTCACTTCTTGTGATTATGTCCTCGCTCGGAATCAAAGTTGATCTTCTTGCCGTTTTCGTCGAAGAGTTCGACCACGAGCGTCTCTGGCCAAACGTTCGGCGTCGGCTTGACGACGACCGCGATCGCGCCGTCCCCTTCGAGCTGCGCGAGCTGCTGACGTTTCTTGTTGTTGATGAAGTCGGCGACCTCCTCCGAGACGTTCACCACGACTCGACTCACGCGCGGCTCCTGAACCGCAAGCGTCACGAGACGCATAACGTCGAGCGTCATCGTTTCGAGCGACTTGATCGCGCCGCCGCCCCGGCAACATGGACATTCGCGATATCCAGAACGACGCACGCCGGGTCGAACCCGCTGACGCGTCATTTCGATGAGTCCGAAGGGGCTGGTGCGCAGAATCCGCGTCTTGGAACGATCGCGTTTCATCGCGTCGCGGAGCGTCCGTTCGACCGCACGACGATGCTGCTCGCTGTTCATATCGATGAAATCGTTGACGATTACGCCGCCGAGGTCGCGCAGACGGATCTGGCGCGCGATTTCTTTCGCCGCGCGAAGATTGAGCTGGAACGCCGTCTCTTCCGGAGACTCGTTCGTTCGGAAGCTGCCGCTGTTCACGTCGATCGCGACGAGCGCCTCCGCCTGGTCGATCACGATCGAACCCCCGTCGCAAAGAGGAACGGTGCGATAGTTGATCTTGGCGATTTCAGAATCGACGTTGTACTTCGTGAAAAGGGGCTCGCGACCGCTGTAATACTTAATGCGATCCGCGTAGCGCGGCATAATGACGCGCAGAAATTCGCTCGCGCGCTCAAAGGCGCCCTTCTCGTCGACGATGATCTCGTCGACGTTGGAGGTAAAAGCGTCGCGAATCGTGCGGATCACAACGTCGCTCTCCTCATAGATCCCGACTGGCCCCGGCAGATTCTTGACGCGACGAACGATGGAACGCCAGAGACGCATGAGGTACGCCAGGTCGTAGGCGAGTTCTTTACGAGTACGGTCGGAGCCGGCGGTGCGAACGATGAATCCGAGTCCCTCCGGCGGCTTGAGGTCCGCCATGAGGCTACGCAACTTGCGACGGACCGATTCGTCCGCGATCTTACGTGAAACGCCGACGCGCCCCAAATGCGGCATAAGAACGAGATAACGTCCCGGTATACTGATGTACGTCGAGAGGGTCGGACCTTTCGTGCCGATCCCTTCCTTAATGACCTGCACGAGGACCTCGTCGCCGCGCTGGAAAATATCCTGAATCGGCGGCTTATGGCGCGGACGACCAGAATCGACGTAATCGTCGTCGTTGTGACGACCGCCAGGGCGTCGATAGTCTTCCTCGTGCGGAACGAAATTCGGCGCCTGCTTGAAATAGTGCGGCTCAACGTCGCTGATATGCAAAAATCCGTTGTGGCCGACCCCAAAGTCGACAAAAACAGCCTGAAGACTCTGTTCGATATTGACGACGACTCCCTTGTAGATATTGCCTACATAGTTGTCGTTCGTCGTACGTTCCACATAAAGCTCTTCGAGCGCGTCGTTTTCAACGACGGCAATGCGGAGTTCTTCCTCAAGCCGCGCGTTGACTAGCATTTTCTGAGACATAATTAAAATCCAGAAGAACGTGTGGGAAAGGCAGACTTCGGATCACGTCAGCGACGGATTCGCGGCGTTGAGCTCGTCTTCGATTGTCGAACGGTTGCGATTCGGGAAGACGGTCCGAAAGAGCTGCGACGCAAGCCCGAGAGGCTCGAGAATCTCGCGGACTCCCGCCTCCGGACCGTCCTGAGCGGCGACCGTCATGAGGAGACGATCGTCGACCAGTCGCAGGTCGAGCACGACCGGACGCGCGTCGACCGTCTTACCGTTCGCCTTAACGACTTCGACAACGTCGGCGGCAAGGAACTTCTCAATCCTTTCAGCGACCGACTCGCGCAGTTCAGCGGGAATCGTCATGTCGTAGGAGAAGGAAACCGCCTTCTGTTTCGGATTCTGCTCTCCAAGAGGAACGCAACGGAGGAAAGTCAGTCCGTCGACGCTTGCGGAATTGAAACGTTCAAGCAGTTCTTCGGGCGCGAGCGCCTCCTCGAGAATGATCTCCATGGCTTCGTCGTCGCTGGAGAACCCCAGCGGCAACGCGGAAAGGTAGCTCACGCGCGGCTTTGGATGAAAGCCCTGAGACATGGCGACGGGCGCCTTCGCGCGGCAGATAAGCCGCTCAATCGTGCGCAAAAGATCGCGGTGTCCGATAAAGCAGAGGTTGCCTTTCTTGGCAAATCGGAGTCGGTATCTCTGACGAACCATTAAGTCTGAATTGTTTTGACGCGTCTATCGTCAAAACGCCTTTCTGAAGTGTAACTTTTCCAACGTCGCGCGCTCTTCCTTTCAACGCTCTCGTCATGACGGAGAGACGTCTGTTTTCCACGCGAAGGCGTGGGCAAAGTTAACGAAACGGAGGAAAAACAAAATGCGTTTGAATATAGCAGGTCAGTCGAGCGCGTCGTCGCCCAGAACCTCGCGCAACTGATTGCGAAGGTATGAGCGAATGTCGGACGCGGTTTCGAACGTCCATGCCTTGCGCGCGATCTCCCGGCATTTCTCCATGGAGAACGCCTCGCAGATCTCCTTGGTCTGAAGGATCATGCCGGGCGAGACGCTCAGCGAGCGCAGGCCGAGACCAAGCAACAACGGGACGTTCGCGGGCATACTCCCCATCTGCCCACAGAGGGACGTCGGCTTGCCGTAGTGGTCGGCGACGCTGACGATATGGCGAATGAGTCGCAGGAGCGCCGGGGATTCCTGCTGGTACAGGGACGTAACCTTCTCGTTGCTTCGATCGACCGCCTGCGTGTACTGCAGCAGGTCGTTCGTGCCGATGCTGAAGAAGTCGACCTCGCGCGCGAATTGCTCGAGCATAACGACAGTCGCGGGCGTCTCGACCATAATCCCGAGCGGGATATCCGGATCAAACGGAACGCCCTCCTCAAAGAGATCGTCGCGCACGTCGTGAAAGATGGATCTTGCGTCGCGCCATTCGGTAATGGTCGTGACGAGCGGAAACATAATCTTGGCCTTGCCGTAAACGCTTGCGCGCAGAATCGCGCGCAGTTGCGAGCGGAACATGTCGGTATATCGCAGGGAAAGCCGGACGCTTCTCAAGCCCATGAAGGGATTGGGCTCCTTAACCTCGACAAAAAAACCGTCGCCGGGCGTCTTGTCGGCGCCAAGATCAAAAGTTCTGATAACAGTCGATTGTGTTTTGCCGACGGTCTCGAGCACGCTCTTGTAAGCGCGGAAGTGCGTTTCTTCGTCGGGAATCTGATTGTTAGGCGAGGTCAGATACAGGAATTCGGTTCGATAGAGCCCCACGCCGGCGGCGCCGTCTTCGACGCATTTCTTCGCTTCGTACGGAAATTCGATATTTCCCTTGATCTCGATCTCGACGCCGTCCTTTGTCTTGACCTGAACCTTCGCGCGCATAGCCTCGCGGCGCCGTCGCGTCTTTTCCTGCGCTTCGATCTTCGTCTGATAGCGCTGGCACGTTTCAGGATCCGGATTCGTTATGACCAGTCCAGCGGAACCGTCGACGATCATGAGATCGTTTTCATAAAGCTCTGAGAGGAGAGGTCCGACGCCCAAAACCGCGGGAATGCCGAGCGCGGCGGTTACGATCGCGGTGTGGCTCCCCAGTCCTCCCGTTTCCGTCACGATCGCCATCGTCTTGTCCGGATCGAGTTTCGACGCGTCGCTTGGCGTTATGAAATTCGCCGCGAGAATCTTCGGTCTGTCAGAAGAAACGGCGACTTCCTGCGTTACGGCAAGGAGCTCGCGCAAAAGCTGATCGCGAACGTCGATAACGTCGTTCGCTCGGTCGGCAAATTTCGAGTCCTGAAGTCCCTGAAGAAGCTTGGCGTAATGATTGAACGCCTGATAGACGGCATACTCCGCGCAGAGTCGCTTCTCGGAGACCGTCTTATCGACCATATCGCGCAGCTTCGCGTCCTTAAGAAAAAGAGCGTGCGCTTCAAAGATCTGGCCGTACTGCTCGCCCAACTGGACGGAAGCCTCGACACGGCGACGTTCAAGAGAATCGGCCGTGCTTTCAAAAGCGGAATCCAGTCTCGCGAGCTCGTTCGCGACCTGAGTCGACTCGATCGCGCGAGGGCGGATCACAAATTCATCGTTCGCGACGACTGAGACGAGTCCTATTGCTACGCCGGGAGTAACCGGAACGCCGTGATAAAATTTCAAATCGACAGAGTCCTTTCTTCCTGAAAGCAGGGCTCGGCAAACAGTCGACCGGCGCTTCCAACCGATCATGGAAGAAGGAGAGTCGGCGAGACGCGCGAACGCGACGCTTCTATGCGCGACGCCGCGTTACGCTCAGGCGGTCTCCGCAAACTCGTCTTCGTAAAATTTATGCTCGAAAAGGGAAACGATTGCGTCGAATGCCTGCTG
>CACYBR010000447.1 GCA_902772705.1 uncultured Planctomycetota bacterium | reverse complement strand
CGTTGTTGACGCGCACGGTAAACTCCACAATCCGATCAAAAAATTTCGCGTCAATCTTCTCGAATTCGCTCGGCGTCGCGGTCACGCAAAACAATTTCCTCTTGAATTCCACAAGAACCTTGACAGGCCCTTGAATGCGTTCAAACTCTTGAATTCTGCAGAGAATCGTTTCGGATTCCTCGTCAACGACGAATTCGAGCCCTGTGCTCCTAAGCGTCGTCAGAAGCGTTACGAAATCCTCCGGGATGAACTGCAATTCGCTCATAACTCCACCCTTTGTCATAATGACGGCGACTGGATCCCCACGTTCATTGTCGAAAACGCGCGAGAGCCCTCCCAAACGAAGAAGAGCCGCTCGCTGCGCTCAAGACAGGTCGGATCGGCGTCGACTACGTTCGGACCCAAAAAACCAGCGCGCTCCGAGATCGCTCGCTGCGCGCATGGCGACGAGGCTTGAGACGGTTCATTCTGCCCATAACGAGTCAGACGGAGAGACGGCGCTTCGCCTCCCTGCGCGACGCAAAACCGCCTTAATCATATTATACGCGCTTTTTGGGATTGGCAACTTTTTTTGAAATCGCCAACCTCTTGGCGTTCAGAACGCCGCGCCTGTACGTGACCGACGCGGCGCTCTGACCGTCGGAACGTTCAACTTTTCAGGCTCAAAAAACCCGACTGGCGTTCAACGCTCCGAAATCGGTCGGTTCGGTTCGCTCGGAAGTTCAAAGCCCACACTCGTGCGCCATTACCAACATCTCAAGGATGACGCGAACGCTTTTATTGTCCTCGAGAACGAGCGGTTCGGGAACGTCTTCGTTCCGATCAACAATCCCCAAGAACACCGACTCGTAAACGCGAAACGCCGCGGCTGGCGTGAGAAACGCGCGGACAACGTCGAGGTCGCTAATCTCGTCGTCGCAGGGAACCTCAAGCTTAAACGCAAGAGTCTCGCCGTTCATAAGATAGAAAGACCCGTTCTCGAGACTCTCGTTCGCGCGTTCTACGAAAACATTGAGCCGTTCGCGCGTCTTCTCGTCCTTAGCTGAAGCGGAGACAAATGCGTCGATCTTAAAGCTGCTTTCCCCGACCTCGACGCCGTACACGGCAAGACCACGCAACGAGGAATCGGTCGACAACACGCCCTTAAGCCCGGTCACGAAAAGGCCCTTTTCGTCCAGGTACGTAAATTCGCCAAACCACTTGTCCTTCCTCGAAAAGCGATTGATTGCGTCGATTGCTTGTTGTGAAAGATTACGTTTCATTTTTTTACTCCTTAAAAAGAAAGTACCGATAATCATATAGGACTCAAAATGACGACGCCGAGATATCCTGAAGGCGAGTCGCGGCGCCAGAGTCGTCGGAGAAAAGAACTCCGTCGACAAAAAGACCGAATCAGCCTGGCAGATACAAACAGATTCTTCAGAAGATAGTTATGAAGCCTCGCCCAGAACGCTTCATATTATTACGGTTAAAAATCAGACTTCGCGCGACGCGACGATTGGCAGTTCAGAGCCATGTCGGAGCGTCGTTTCGATCGCGCTCGCAACGCTGTAGGCGACGCGCGGGCGACTGGGAATATACCCGTCCGCGTCGACGATCGTGTTGTAACGAACCACGCCGCTGGCAGGTTCAAGCTCGAATCTCCCGTCGCGAAGGTTGACGTTAATTTCGGAGCACGCTTCGGCGAGCTCACGGAGCTTCGCGGAGTCCAGGCATGGCGTCTGATTCAACGGAACGACTTTGACCGTGTATGAAAACCGGTCGACGTCGACGACGACCTTAACCGTCTTGAGCTCGCCGGGAACGTCGACATACATGACAAAACGACCGGCGTTCCGGTTAAAGCGCGCTCTTCGACGGCGCATCCCGCTCAGCGCGCTCAAAATTGCGCGGGCAAGCGCTTCGTTATATGGCGAATCAACCATATTCACAGGCATAGAAGCCTCCTTTCTTCGCAAAACCGACGACGATAGAACGGACGCAGACTCGTCCGACGCGCGGCGGTTAAAGCGCCAAGCGACGCAAGCGTCGAAGGCAAACGTTCCACTGAGAGCAACTCGCAAAAGAACGCGCGTCTCAAAATTGCCAAAACGACGCCTGATTCCCACTCGCGCCGTGCAGAGAGACAACCAACCTTCTACGCTTCTCTCATAATTCTTCCACCAAACAATCAGTTTAGCGCTTTTTTTCATTAATGCAAGAGGTTGAGTTTTTTTTTATTAATGCGCGTTTTAATCCGAAAAAATGCGAGTAAAACGTTCAAAAGCATATATACAGTTCAAAAAATTTTTTTCGTAAAGGCGAAAACGCTCTCCCCGAGAAAGAATTCGCGGCGTGGGAAAAGGGGACAATGAAAAATCCGGCTCCGCCTCGCGTCCCCTGAAACAATCTGGCGCCCGCCTCCGCGTTTCAACCTTAACTTCAGAATTGGCGTTAATTTAAGAATGTAATCTCATATGGAAGCTGGAGATCGTCGATCTCTTTTTCGTTCCAGACGTGCCGACAATGCTTCGACACGGCGCCGACTACGACAAACCATAGACGCTTCGTTCCCTCTGGGATATCGAACGAAACTTCGTTCTCCGATCCCTTGTTCGTTTCGCCATAGACGCGCGAGCCGTCCTCAAGCTGCGCGACGAACCCGTAGCGATGCTCCGCGACGACTCCCGGCTGCGCGTCGTTGTAACGACGCGTCGTGCCCGCGACCTTATCCGGAACGCTCCCGGCAAAATATTCGCCCGGATCGTCCGCGGCGAGCTCCGAGCCCTGTGCGAGCGCCTTGAAGCGGAGCGTCGCTCTCCCGTCGACGTATCGCGCCGGGTCGAGCGGGATCGCGTTGAAGCCCGATTCGTCGGGACAGGAGGCGTAGGCGACGCGCATCGTCTTCTCCCTCTCCGTCGGATAGAGGCGCGTCTGATACCGGTCGCGCCATCCGTCGGTTATCAAGTCGCGCGCGTCCGCAAAATCGAACGTTACGCAGCGACTCGCGTAATAATAGAGCTCGTCGTTGAGGCGCTCGATATCGCCGTCGCAAAAGACGCGAAGATAGCAGTCGAGGAAGTCCTCCGGTTCGACCGCCGCGTTCCAGATCCTCCCGACCGCGTCCGCCCCGTGAAGCTCCTTGACCGCATAGAGGAGCCAGTAGCTCTGATAACGCGTCCACTCGTTCTCAAACGCTCGATGACAGTTCGGAAACCATACTTCCGGATAATACCATTCAAACGCCGTCTCTGGATAGTCCTGGCACGCCTGCCAGTTGGCGCTCTGCTCCCAGATCGTATTCCCCATTCCCTCTTCGTTATAGGCGAAGACAGGCGCGTCGCCGAACGACTCTTGACTCGGTCGTTCCACTCTGGAACGCGACGACATGTGCGCGTAACGGAAGCCGGTCAATGGTTCTGGCTCGCCCCCGTTAAAGAGACGATCGCAATAGACCTGATACTGAAAGGAATGACCGATCTCATGCGCGATCGTCGCCCCTACTGGCTGACACGTCGACGGGTTGACCCAAAGCGCGCCGAT
>CACYBR010000446.1 GCA_902772705.1 uncultured Planctomycetota bacterium | reverse complement strand
GTGAAGCTCTATCCTTTCCTTTTCGATATTGACGAAAACGGCGTGATTAACACGAACGACCTCGGCTATCTCCAGTCGTATCTTGGTCAGAGCGTTTCCGAAATTTCGGACGCGAAATACCGCGTATTCGACTACGATCAGAACGGCACGATCAACACGAACGATTTGGGGTACTTCCTCCAGTCGCTCGGTTCAGGATATTCCGACGGACTCGATTCGGCGTATACGACGGAGCCCGCCGTCGCTTCGTCCTCTGCGGTTCTCGAACCTGCGTTCTGCTACGCCGTTCTTGAATCGAAAGCGTTAGCGGAAACGTTCGAAGAAGACGGCGCCGAGGCTGTCGCTGAAGGCCTCGTGTCCTATGGACCGTCGCTTCCGGAAGTCGCGACCGTGACGAAGGTTGGTCCGACCTCGATTTCTGGCGCTAAGAAAGTCGTCGTCAATCCCGAACTGCTACTTGATCTTGACGTCGATCTTGATATTGAGATCTGAGCCAGATTCGTCGCGACTGAGCGACTGTTTGCCGTCGCTCAGTTCATGACGCTGAAAATAAAAAGCCTTTCCGCGCGTCTGCGCCAGGAAAGGCTTTTTTCGTATGATGCGATCCGAAGAGGTTTTTCAGGCGGAACCGACGTTGGATTGCGCGTCGTTTTAAGGGTTCTGGGCCTCGTCCTGAGGGATCTTTTCCATGTAAATAATGTTGCCCTTGTCGTTATGCCAGACATGGGTCATGAAGTTGCGAATCAGGAAAAGTCCGCGCCCCTGAGGGAGTTCAAGATTCTCATCGAGCGTTGGGTCTTTTATAGCGTCGAAATTGAAGCCGGGACCTTCGTCCTGAATGGAAACAAGGATGCGTTCGCCCGAAATTTCGGCGCTGAGGCGCACCTTTTTGTCTGGATCGCGGCGATTGCCGTGTTCGATCGCGTTAGCCACGGCTTCGTCGAGCGCAAGTCGGATTGCAAAGACGTCGCCAGGGTTCCAGGATCGCGCCTCAAGTTCGGCGACAACAGCGTCGAGGAAGGGAGCGACGCTGGAGGATACGCTGGCGAACGTTTGAGCAAAGCGCCACGCGTCCGTTTTTTCACTGCTGGGCATAGGAACTCCTTCGCGTCCTCATCTTTGAATAACGGAGACGTAAACCTTCTGAGATAAGAGGGAAGACAACGCTCGCTTACTTCCCGGAACGAGGGAAGCGAGACGGGCGGACGCCTTTTATTTTATCATCGAGTTAACAGCTTCGTTTTCCGTGGGACGAATCTGGAAGATCGAATCAAGCTTCGTGATCTTAAAGACCTCAAGAATGTTCGCGTTGATGGCGCAGAGGAAAAGCGTGACCTTCTTGACCCTTGCCTTGGTGTTGAGCGTGATCAGGACGCGCAGAGCGGAACTGGACATAAACTGAACGTTCCGGAAGTTGACAACGAGGCGATCGCAATTCTTGGGAATACTATCGAGGACGTTGCCGAGCTCTTCGCCCCACGCCTGAATCGTCAGTTCTTCGTTGAGTTTGGAATCGAGGCAATCGACGACGGCAGACGTTTTCTCGTAACGAGTCACCGTGCGAGCGTTGGAAATACCCATGTGTTTGATCTCCCAAAATATATAAAAAGTTACGGCGAACCAAAGCGACGCGTCGACAACGCGCGCGTCGCGGCACGGTTCATGGGATCTGTTTGTTTCTGACCGCCCAGACAGCCGCTTGCGTCCGGTCGTTCACTTCCAATTTGCGCAGAATGTTCTGCACGTGTTCCTTCACGGTATCGACGCTCAGACTCAGCGAGAGCGCGATCTCTTTGTTGCTTAAGCCGAGCGCGACATGCCGCAAAACCTGAGCTTCGCGTTCTGTCAACGGACTAAGCGCGTCTACCGGACGCCGACGCATCAGCGCGGAAACTCGCCGAAGTTCGCCCGAATAGTCCATCGTGGATTCGTCACGTCCGGCAGGACGCGTCAATCCCTGAAGGCAAGCGATAATGTCGGCGCGAGGGCACGATTTGAGCAGGTAGGCGTCGGCTCCTGCGGAGAAGGCGCGCGCCAAATATGTCTGGCGACCTGTCGCTTCAAAAAAGACGACCTTGCCGCGGTATTTTTCTTCTCGCAGCTTTTGAACCGCGTCGAAGCCCGTGCCGTCGGGAAAGTCCGCCTCGAGCATCAGCACGTCAGGATCGGCTCCGAGCGTTTTGGAGACGGTCTGTTCGCAGGTCTGCGCGTCGTCGACGATCTGAACGTCGGATCCGTTGAAGAAGGAAAACAAACCGGCGCGAACAACTGGTTGCGGATCGGCGACTAGAAGACGGACGCGCATGTTTTCTCTCATTCGTACGTTCTGGTTTGACAGTAGTCTTCGCCCATACTGTTAGCGTTAGTTTAACCGAGACGGCGATAAACGTCAAGAATTTTTAATTCGATACGGAAAAGAAAGGCGTTTTTGAGTAGAAACCAAGAAGGCGCGAAACCTGAACGCGAGCGTCCGGATTCCGCGCCTTAGAAAACGGCGTCTAGCTGAGTCGAAGACTATTCGTCAGCGCGCACGACGTTGTAAATCTGCCCCTGGAAACGAACTGTGATCGATTCCTCGAAGACAAGATACTGCGAAAGCGCCTGACCGTACTGGGCGACAAGTTTGAAATATTCGTCGCTGAACTGTTTCACCTCGATTGGTTTGGCGTTCTTTTCCATATCTTCCGTAATGGACGAGTCGATCCAACGACCGTTGCGAAGATAGAACGTCTTATCCGCGACGGTGCGTATTTTTTCAGCCGTGTTTTCGTTTTCCCGAGGCGGACGCACGAGCGGCGTCGGGGCGGAAATTCGCGCCGGGGCGGAGAGAACTCTGGCGCCGGCGCCAGCGCGACCTGCTGACCTTGCCGCCATTCCTCCTCCGCCGCCCATGCCCATGCCCATGCCGCCGCCCATGCCGCCGGCGTAAGCCATAGAGGCGGATTCTGCCACCGTATCGGCCTGCGCGCCGTCCAGATTACTCATGGCGCGCATATTCTGTTTGCCGCCGCGTTGCATGACGCCCGACATGCCGCCGGTGTTCGCCGCGAGCGACGAGAAGTTCTTTGCGGCTTCAACGGAATTAGCCGCTCTCGCGTTGAGTTGAACGTCTTCTCGTGCGAGGAACGACGTATAAGGCGTCATGATTCCATGTTTCTTGGAGAGTTCGACAAGCTCGTCAAAGAGCTCTTTATTTTTGTTGTCGCTGAGATCGAGTTCGTCGATAATTTCCCCGATACGCCGGAAAGCCCAGATGCGTTCCACAAACGCGTTGGTCGAATCTTCGCTCTTTGCGACAAAGAGACCTTCGAAAAGTTTTTCCTCTTCTCGTTCGCCAATTTTACCTTTGGCCGAGATTTTAACCTTGCCGGCTTCCGAATAACGGCCAGCCATGACAAGTTGTTCTCCGGCAAAGAGATCTGTCTTGCCGGACGGATAAACTTGATTCACAAAGTATTTTTTGTCGGCGTTGTCGAGCAGAGAGAAGGTAAACTCGACCTCTGAGAAGACCGGCGCCTCAACGTGCGAGTAGAACGCGGAAATTCGCTCTTCAATGTTTTCTTCGGGCTTAATGTATTCGCCCTGACCGCGTCCGTCGCGGACGAAGCGGTCAAGCAGGCGCGCGTTAACGTCGTATCCTACGCCAAAGGTAAAGACGCGCGCGTTGTTTTGGTTCTTTTCCCGCGCGATTTGAGCGAGCTTCATCTCGTTTGTTTCGTCGACGGTCGGTTCGCCGTCGCTGACGAAAATCAGGTACTTGAGATTATTGGAATCGTCTGAATTGAGCAACGACATGGAACGTTCGAGCGCTTTGGCAATATTCGTGCCTCCGTTAGCTCGAACGGCGTCGACGTAAGAGACCGCCTCCTGACGCGATTCGGACGAACTGGTTTGAAGCGCGTCTTTATAGGAAACGACGTTGGAATTGAAGAGAACAACGTTGAATTTGTCTCCGTCGCGCAGGCGCGAAAGGATGAATTTGAGGGACTCGCGCGCCTGTTCAATTTTCGTTCCCATCATACTCCCGGACGTGTCGAGGCACAGGACGAAGGTTCGTGGAAGCGGTTTAGCGCCTTCGTCAACGATTTTGGGGGAAGCGAGGAGCAGAAAAAATCCGTCCTCCGATGCGTTTGGACGGTAGCTTACGAGCTTTGCAGAGAGATCGTTCGCGTCCTGATCGAAAAAGAGACGGAAATCGCTTGAGGGAACGCGATTCTCCAGAACGCAAGTCGCTTTAGCGGTCGTCTTGCCAGATCTGTCGACTGTGACGTCGTACGTGGGGGAGTAAACGTTTTTGATTTCGGCGTCGCCGGTAATCGTGACGTCGAACGAAACCTTCTTAATCGGCTTAGCGGAATATTTAGCCGCGCTCAATGGGAAGAGAAATTCCGTCAGACCGTTGTTTGAGCGCAGAAGCTGCGTGTACCGCATCGTGACGGTCCGGGATTCGCCCGCAGGAATGGGGAAGACGCTCGTTTTAAAGAGTCCGACGCCGATCCATTCGAGCAGCGCCGGGTCGCGCGCTTTTCGGACGATTTCTTCAAACTGCTTTCGCGCTTCCGACGACTCGACGAGTTCGGCGGGAAGTTCCTTTCCGTCGACGAGAAGCGTCATTGAGTCAATTGCGCCGTCGTAGGGAAGGGGGAAGACAAAGGACGTTTCGATAGTTGTTTTGCCCTCGTTTTTAAAGGTTTGCGAGACGTTGACCTGCGCGATGGAATCAGAAATCGACGCGACAATCTCTTCGGATTCAATTGTGTAGGGAGTCTCG
Organism: uncultured Planctomycetota bacterium; assembly: GCA_902772705.1. Classification (GTDB taxonomy): domain Bacteria; phylum Planctomycetota; class Planctomycetia; order Pirellulales; family Thermoguttaceae; genus RUG369. The sequence continues at coordinate 5,302 of CACYBR010000446.1, read as the reverse complement.
CGCGGCGTTTCTGGCGGGAACGGTCTGGGGGGCAAAATTCTCGGAAGCGGACGCGGATGAATCGGTTCGATCAGGAATCCCTGAGCAGACGCGATCTGGGGAAAGGCCGCAAGGAGTGAAAAAATCAGGGAGAACGCCAGAATGAATCTTCTGGTAAAGAAAACGTGTGATTTTTCAACGCCCATAAATCAACTCCTTCTGGAAAGGTTCCTAAAACTAATGGAAGTCCGAGGCATGTTCGAAAACGGGAGACTTAACGTATTATAATAAAATTCATAGCGCGTTTCAACGAAAGCGTCTAACACGAAGGTCCCGCACGATTTTTTGACGACAGTCTCCTTTGTCTTTGGGTACATGTCATTACTATAGAGGTATCGTCAGAGGCAAAAGAGGAAAAATTTTTTAAAAAAATAAAAAGTTAGGAATAGCTAATAGAATAGTCCTTGACGTAGAATAATCTATCGTGTATGATGACGGTTGTTGGCGAATATCAGAAGTTTCGTTTAACAGTAGCTGGTTCTGGCGACGCGAACGCCAGTTCATGGCGATTCTTTCTTGCGCAAGCCGATTCGGAAGGGTTTACGTCTCCTAAGCTCCTTTCGAATCGGCTTTTTCTGTTCCTGTTTCAGATTGTTTAGGAAGGAATACAGACGATAGCGCTCTTTGATTTGGCAAAGTCCAACGAAAGAAAGACGGAAAAAGTTAGTAAAGTCTAATTAAGAGTCTTGACTTTTTTACTTGTTGCGATAGGATACGCGCGTTGGTAATTGATAAGTCAAGCCTAACTTGTTTCGTTCTTCCTGTGATTGCGGCGAATTTTCCGACGACGTCCGGAGAGGCTGGAGTTAGACGAGACGCGTGTCATATGTTTGACATGAGAGACGCGCCGACAAAAGAAACCTTTCGGGAGGATTTCTTAGGGTCGTTCCAAAGACAATTCTTCACTAACGAAGGGGGTTAATAACGCTAAAAACGCGACGGTCCAAGTGGACGGCGTTTTTTTTTGACGGTGAAGTTAGAAATAGCTAACACTGCTGATATAGTAAGTTATTAAGTTATTTTGAACGAGCGCGACTGCGACGCCTGAACTTCGTTTCAGGCCGGCGATTTGCGTCGTCATGAAATTTGCGAGGTTTCTATGTTTTCCCTTTCGAAGAAAAGAGGTTTTACCCTCGTCGAACTGCTGGTCGTCATAGCGATTATCGGGATCCTTATTGGTCTTCTTCTTCCTGCTGTGCAAGCGGCTCGCGAGTCCGCGCGTCGTATGCAGTGCGCGAACAACCTGAAACAGTATGGACTCGCCGTGCATAACTATATCGGAACGTTTAACGAGCATTTTCCGCCGATGGCTAACGCGGAATCTCGTTCTGCTTCGGCGTTTTCCATTCAGGCTCGGCTCTTCCGCTATATGGAAGCTAATCAGATTGCCGATCTGATCGATTACTCTCAGCCGGTTTACAAAAGCGCTGGAATGGGGTCAAACGCCATTCTGTATCACCTGACAGACGCTCTCAATTGTAAAGCGGAATTTCTGGCATGTCCGAGCGACCCGCAGGCGGGGACCCTTGTTCAGTCGAATTTAAAGATTTACACGGATCCTTCGAATTCTTCTTCGACGAGTTTGAAAGCGTATCCTTCGAGTTACTGCGTTTGCACCGGTTCCGACCTTGCGCGCATTGGAACGGTCGGTTATCTCGACGGCAAGTCGACGCTCAAGTCAAACGGCCTCTTTTACTATGGTTGTAACAATACGCTTTCTGCTTGCGTCGACGGAACGTCAAACACTCTTCTGATGGCGGAATCTTCGATTGGCGCGGGCGCAGATCAAAGCGTTACGGGAACCCTTGAAGAAATCAGGAATGGCAATCTGATTCGTAAAGTGATCATGCAGAACGTTCCAACCAACCTGTTTTCGGTAAGCTCTCCCTCCGAGGTTCAAGCAATTCAGGAAGGAGTCGCCGACGCCAAATGGCAGCTTGACCGGTGTGGGAACTGGCTCTCGGGCGTTCCCGGATACACGACGTTCGGGGCGTTCCTTCCGCCCAACTCGTCAGCGGCGACGTGCAGTTGGATGAATTACGGCTACTATGCCTCGCGTAGCTACCATTCGGGAGGCGTGAACGTCCTGACGGCAGACGGTAGCGTTCATTTTGTTTCCGACACGGTCGATCTCGACGTCTGGCGCGGTATGGCGACGATTGCCGGCGGCGAGTCCGTTTCCTTTTGAGCGAAGAACAACCGGAGCGCGCAGACGCCCTCGTTGTAATTAGATTAGACATGTTTTTCCACAGGTTATTGGCAACCTGTTAACCATCTACTGGAGTTAAGCTTTTATGAAAAAATACGCGTCTTCATTCGTGGGAGCGGTCGCGATTGTCGCGACGGTCCTGTTCTCGGCCTGGGCGAACGCTCAGGCTCCTCAGTCTGACCAGCGCGCGCCGATGGGCATGCCCGGCGTTCCTGAGCTTTCTGAAGAGTATAAGGCCGATCTCAATCGCGAGCTTCAACCTCGCGGCGAGAAAATTGGGCTTCTGATTGTCTCGCACGGCGCCGGGACCAAGTCCTGGTCTGATCTTGTCGCAGAGATCACGGAAAAGGTTCGCGCGCTGGATGCAAAAGATCATGTATTTGCGGCGATCGATTGGTGCAATATGGAATTCGATCACGTCAACGATATTGTCGCCGGATTCGGTCGCCTTGAGAAGGCCGGTTGCGACGCGGTCGTTGTCGTGCCGGCGTTCATCTATCCGACGAGCCACGTTCAGTTTGACGTCGCGACGATCCTTGGGATATACGGCGACGCCAGAGCGCGGGAAGCCGCGCGCGAGGAGAACGCGAGGATTCTTCGCACAAAACTCCCGATAGCTCTTGCTCCCACGCTTAGCGCCGGCGATCTTTTGAAGGATTACGTCGTCGATCAGGTTAAATCCGTGTCGAAGGATCCCTCTAAAGAGCGAGTTTTGATCGTTGCGCATGGCGACGACGACTACGCCGGGCTTGTCGATTCTCAGACGAAAAGCGCCGTCGACGGCGCCGCTTCGTTGGGATTCGACTCCGTCGAGACCGCGTATGTCGGCATGGGCTTTGATTTCCCGACGCGCGCCAAACCAATCATAGAAAAGAATACGAAGGAAGGCAAGAAGACGATTGTCGTTGCGATCTATCTCGCTTCCGCGTCTAAGTCCTTCCTTGAACGCGTTCAGAAGTTTCCTTCCATGGGGCCGAAGGATGAGAACGCTCCCAATCCGTCTCTTGAGGGGCTCGATTACGTTGGCACGGAGACTTCTCTCGGTAAATTCGAAGAAACGCCAAAATATATCTACGAAGTCGCCGTTGAGGCCAGTAAGAACTGATTTTGCGATTGGTTGAACAAACTTCAAAGGGACGCGTCGGCTCGAACGGCAGACGCGTCTTTTTTTATTGTCGGCGGCGCTTTTGCGTCGGTTTTGTTGAAATCGCGCCGGATAATCAATATAATCACGCGAGAATGCTTTTCGCGATTTAACTCGCGTTTTTAGTCGTAACCCCAAAGGGTAAGGATGAAGGTCATGAAACTGATGAACGTATTGGCGACGGTCGTTGTCGCCGTCGCGGCGCTTGCGTGCATGTCGCATGCGCAAGGAGCGGATTCGTCGACGCTTACGCCGACGAAACTGCGTTGCGAATATCTCACAAATCCGAAAGGTCTCGACGCGCCTGCGCCGCGTTTGAGTTGGATCCTCGAAACGAAGGACGAAGCGGCGATCGGTTTGAGTCAGAAGGCTTATCGTGTCCGCGTTGATTCCACGAAGGACGACGCCGCGAAGCTTCAGGGTAAGATTTGGGACACCGGCTGGGTTGAGTCCAACGCGACGGCTCAGATTGTTTACAAGGGTAAGAAGCTCGAATCAGACTCCGCATACTACTGGACCGTTCAGATCAAGGATCAGGACGGCGCGATCTCCAGCGCGTCGGACGTCGCGTGCTGGACGACCGGACTCTTCGACCAGGCGGAATGGACCGCGAAGTGGATCGGAACGGGCTATCTTCCCGAGGGCGAGACCGATATCGCCAAGACTTCCGGACGTAATCCCGCCACGGGAAGGTTTGATTCGCCATGGGTTCGCAAGACGTTTGAACTCAAATCGGCGCCCGCGAGCGCCCAGCTTTTCGTCGCGAGTTGCGGATACTGCGACGTCTATGTCAACGGTGAAAAAGTCGACAAGGATTCTGTTCTTGCGCCGAACGTTTCGAACCACAAATACCGAGCCCGGTATATTGCTTACGATATTGCGCCGCTGCTCAGGGAGGGCAGGAATGTGATTGCGCTCTGGCTTGGCGCGGGCTGGGGCGTGTACGGCGAATATTCTGCCGAGAACGGTCGTCCCCTTACTCCGATTGTTCTGGCTCAGACTGATATTGTTGCCGCAGACGGCGCGAAGACTCGTGTTGTCACCGACTCTTCCTGGAAAATCGCTCCCAGTTATATCAGTACTTGCGGCGCCTGGACCTTCGGCGGGTTTGGCGGCGAACACGTAGAGGCCGGTCAGGTCGATCCGAATTGGAACAAGATCGATTTCGACGATTCCGCGTGGAAGACGGCGACGGAATTTGCGCCCAAACTTGAGATTTCCGCTCAGGCGACTCCGATTAACGTCCTTACCGCTCCGATTAAACCGGTCTCGGTGGAAAAGAAGGGCGACAACGTCTGGCGCGTCGACATGGGCGTGAACTTTGCCGGTTTTACCCGCGTCAAGCTCCATGGCAAGCCGAATCAGACGATTAACTTTGAATATTCTGAACGCGCTCAGGAAACGAAAACGTTCAATCTCTTTAGCTCTATCACGCTTGACGAGAATGGCGACGGCGTTTTCCAGAACCAGTTCAACTACAGCTCAGGCCGCTGGATCACCATTTCCGGACTCGAAGAGGAACCGAAGCTTGACGATATCGTTGGATGGAATATCCATACGAATTATCAGGACGCCGCGACTTGCGAGACTTCCAGCGACCTTCAGAACTGGATCTACAACACAGGGCGCTGGACCTATGAGAATCTCTCGATTGGCGGGTATGTCGTCGACTGTCCTCAGCGCGAACGGATGGGTTATGGCGGCGACGCTCACGCGACGTCGGAGTCCGGCATGTATAACTACGATCTTGAAGCGTTTTATTACAAGTGGCTTCAGGACTGGCGCGACTGTCAGAAGGATTATCCGAACGGCTGGCTCCCGAACACGGCGCCGACTTACTGGGGCGGCGGCGGTCCTTCGTGGGGCGGCATTGTAATCACGCTTCCGTACACCTACTACATGCAATATGG